>CALWZE010000019.1 GCA_944385925.1 uncultured Clostridia bacterium | reverse complement strand
TCTGGAACTTCATCGGAGAAGTCAACCTGCCGGGCGACGATCAGACCGTGGAACGGCAAAGAAAAGGCAGGACGGCATGACCTTTGAGCCATGCCGCCCTGCGACAATTAAATTACTTCCTTATGGGCGCGCGCCTTTTGCCGGGGGGCTTTGTTATTGTCGATATAAAACGGCTATGCCGAATATAGTCGGACTCAGATCACCCGCACCGAGAGGGTAGCGGTCTCGCCGTTGATGTTCCATTCCTGGCTTTTTCCGTCCAGTTCGCTGCGAATTTCGTCGCAGAGGGTATCATGGCAGATGGTCTCGGCGTTGCGGCGAAGAATCTGCTCGATCCGCTCGTTCCCGGTTACGCCGACGACGATGTGGTCGGTAACCTTGAAGTCGGCCTCCTTGCGCATCGACTGGATCTTGCTGATGATCTCCCGCACGAAGCCCTCCTCGATGAGCGCGTCGTCCAGCCGGGTGTCCAGCACGACGGTCACCCCGCGGTCGCTCTGGGTGACAAAGCCCTCGGCCTTGACCGTCTCGATGAGCAGCTCGTCGGCGGTCATCCGGATCTCCTCGCCGTCCGAAAGGGTGAGGGTGAGCAGTCCGGTCTCGTCCAGCTCTTTCTTCTTGGCGCTGCCGTCAACCGCGGCGAGCGCGGCGCGGATGTCGTTGACCTTCTTGCCGTATTTCGCACCGCATACCTTAAGCTGAGGCTTGAAGGCATAGCTGACAAAGCGGTCGGCGTCCTCGACGAACTCGAGGTGCTTGATGTTCAGCTCGTCCCGGATGATGTCGCAATAGAGCGCCGGGATCTCCTTTTCGCCGCTGATGTAGATATTTGCAAGCGGCTGACGGTTTTTGATCGAAGCCTCGTTGCGGGCCGCGCGTCCGAGGGTGACCGCGAGCAGCACCTCTTCCATGCTGGCTTCCATCTCGAGATCGATGCGGGATTTGTCCGCCTCGGGATAGGCGCACAGATGGATGCTGACCGGCGCGTCCTTGTCCACCGAGCGCACCAGGTTCTGATAGATCTCCTCGGTCATGAAGGGGATCATCGGCGCGGCCGCCTTGCAAAGGGTGACGAGGGCGGTGTACAGGGTCATATAGGCCGCGGTCTTGTCCTCGGTGAGTTCCTCGCCCCAGAACCGCTCGCGGCAGCGGCGGACGTACCAGTTGGACAGCTCGTCGGTAAAGGTGGAAATGGCCTTGCCCGCCTCGGGGATGCGGTAGTTGGCGAGATGGTCGTCCACCGTCGCAACGGTGGTGTTCAGACGGCTGAGCACCCAGCGGTCCATGACCGACAGCTTGCAGTCCGCAAGGGAATATTTGGTCGGGTCAAACTGATCGATTTCCGCATACAGGACATAGAACGCGTAGGTGTTCCAGAGAGTGGACAGGAACTTGCGCTGGCCCTCGGTGACCGCCTTGCCGTGGAACCGGTTGGGCAGCCAGGGCGCCGAGTTGGTGTAGAAGTACCAGCGGATCGCGTCGGCGCCGTAGGTCTCCAGCGCCTCGAAGGGATCGACTGCGTTGCCCTTGGATTTGGACATCTTCTGGCCGTTCTCGTCCTGCACGTGGCCGAGGACGATGACGTTTTTGTAGGGCGCCTTGTCAAACAGCAGGGTCGAGATCGCGAGCAGGGAATAGAACCAGCCGCGGGTCTGGTCGACCGCTTCCGAGATGAAGTCGGCGGGGAACTGCTTTTCAAACAGATCCTTGTTCTCAAACGGATAGTGGTGCTGGGCGAAGGGCATCGAGCCGCTGTCGAACCAGCAGTCGATGACTTCCGGCACCCGGTGCATCTCGCCGCCGCACTTTTCGCAGCGGATGGTCACGGCGTCGATGTAGGGGCGGTGCAGCTCGATATCCTCGGGGCAGTTGTCGGACAGCTCGCGCAGCTCAGCGATCGAGCCGATGCTGTGCATGTGACCGCATTCGCACTGCCAGATGTTGAGCGGAGTGCCCCAGTAACGGTTGCGGGAAATGCCCCAGTCCTGGATGTTCTCCAGCCAGTCGCCGAACCGGCCTTTGCCGATGCTCTCGGGCATCCAGTTGATGGTGTTGTTGTTCCGGATCAGGTTGTCCCGCACGGCGGTCATCTTGATGAACCAGCTCTCGCGGGCGTAGTAGATCAGCGGAGTGTCGCAGCGCCAGCAGTGGGGATATTCATGCTCGAAGTTGGGCGCGGCAAACAGCTTGCCCTCCTTTTCGAGGTCCTGCAGCACAAAGGGGTCGGCCTGCTTGACAAACTTGCCGGCATAGGGGGTCTCGGCGGTCATGTTGCCCTTGCCGTCCACGAACTGGACAAAGGGCAGATCATAGTCCCGTCCGACCCGCGCGTCGTCCTCACCGAAAGCGGGGGCGATGTGGACGATGCCGGTGCCGTCGCCGGTCGTGACATAGCCGTCGCAGGTCACGAAATGGCCTTTTTTGCCCTGCTTTTTGGCCGCTTCGCCCGCGCAGGCGAACAGCGGCTCATACTCGCGATACTCCAGCGCGCGGCCGTCAAACCGGTCCAGAACCTCATAGGCGGGCGCGCCGTCCTTTGCGAGCGGGCCAAGCACCGTGTCCAGCAGCGCCTCGGCCATGTAATAGGTGTAGCCGTCCGCTGCCTTGACCTTGACATAGGTCACGTCGGGATTGACGCACAGCGCCACGTTGGACGGCAGCGTCCAGGGCGTGGTGGTCCAGGCGAGGAAATAGGCGTCCTCGTCCCGGCACTTAAAGCGGACGATTGCCGAGCGCTCTTTGACCGTCTTGTATCCCTGCGCGACCTCGTGGGAGGACAGCGGGGTTCCGCAGCGGGGGCAGTAGGGGACGATCTTGAAGCCCTTGTAAAGCAGGCCCTTGTTCCAGATCTCCTTGAGCGCCCACCATTCGGACTCGATGAAATCGTTGTGATAGGTTACATAGGGGTCGTCCATGTCGGCCCAGAAACCGACGGTTTTGGAGAAGTCCTCCCACATGCCCTTGTATTTCCAGACGCTCTCCTTGCATTTGCGGATGAAGGGGTCGAGGCCGTAAGTCTCGATCTGCTCCTTGCCGTTGATGCCGAGCTCATGCTCGACTTCCAGCTCGACCGGCAGGCCGTGGGTGTCCCAACCGGCCTTGCGGGGCACGTCATAGCCCTTCATGATCCGGTAACGGGGGATCATGTCCTTGATGACGCGGGTCAGAACATGGCCGATGTGCGGCTTGCCGTTTGCGGTCGGCGGGCCGTCATAGAAGGTGTAGGTCGGGTGCCCTTTGTTTTCCTCGGCCGTCTTTTCAAAAATCTGATTCTCCTCCCAGAACTTTGCGGTCTGCTTTTCGCGCTCGACAAAGCTCTGGTTCGCGGGTACGCTTTTGTACATGTTGTGCGCTCCTTTTCGGCTTGATGTTTGAAATAAACCGCGGCCGGGAAACGAAAAAAGCTCTCGCCCCCAAACGGGACGAAAGCCTTGTTGTGCTTATCGCTTGTAAACCACCCATTGCCGCCATACTGACATATGCGCTTTCGCTAACGGGAAAGCCCCGCCGCGCGCTAGTTGCGTTTACGCTTTCGCACACGGAACTCGGAAGGGATATTCACTCTCGCCTACTCGCGCGGGCTCGCACCGGCCGCCCGCTCTCTGCGGCTTTTGAACGAAAGCTACTGTCTTCGTCAAAGTCTTTCTATATATACTTATCGTAACACTAAAAATAGCACGTTTGCGCGGGACTGTCAAGGCGGGAAAACCGGCCGCTTCCGGGAAAGAGAGAGCGGCCGCAAACGCCCGCTTTCGCCTTGACGGAAGAGGCGGCGAAGGGTAAACTGGAATAAAAAAGATGCATAACTGGAAAGGACGCGCAGCGCGAATGGAACAGCTTTTCTTTTACAAGAACTTCGGCAAGGATATCTTTCACTGCGAACAGTGCGGAAGCATGACGGTCATCGACAAGGTTGAAGAGCGCATTGTCATATACCGGGGCTCTGAAAGCAAGGAAGAGCCGGCAGTCGAACTCGGCAGGTTTCCGATGGACATGGAGCTTTGCGCGAAGATTCGCGGCGGAGAGTGTCCGGTCTGCGCGGGCTGGGAAAAGGAGGACGGACAAAAGGTCTCTCTTTAAAAAAGCGTCTTTTTCTGCTTGCAAGGGAAAAACAACCGGCAGGGTTGCCGGATGAAGGAGTAAAACGGATATGAGAAGTTTCAGTTATTATTCCCCGACAAAGATTATCTTCGGCGAGGGCGCGCAGCACAAAACGGCGGAAAATATCCGCCAGTTCGGCGGCAGCCGGGTGCTGATTGTTTATGGCGGCAAAAGCGCCAAAAAGAGCGGTCTGCTGGATGAGGTGAAGAAGAATCTTGAGCAGGCGGGCATTGCCTGCGCCGAAATTGGGGGCGTTCAGCCCAACCCGCGCCTGTCGCTTGTGCGTAAAGGGATCGCGCTTGCGCGGGAATTCGGTGCGGATATGATTCTCGCGGTCGGCGGCGGCAGTGTAATCGACAGCGCCAAAGCGATCGCCCACGGCACGGCAAATCCCGAAACCGACGTGTGGGATTTCTGGGCGGGCAAGGCAAAGCTTGAAAAAAGTCTCCCGGTCGCCTCGGTGCTGACCATTTCGGCAGCGGGCAGCGAGACGAGCGACAGCGCGGTCATCACCAACGACGAGGTGGAACCCCAGCTCAAGCGCGGCCTGAATACCCCCTTTAACCGGCCTGTGTTCGCGATTATGAATCCGGAGCTGACCTATACCCTGCCGGACTGGCAGATCGCGGCCGGCGTGACCGACATCATGCTGCACACCCTTGAGCGGTATTTCGCGGCGGTTACCGGCAACTGCCTGACCGACGAGTTTGCGGAAGGATTGCTGCGCAACATGATCAAATTCGGTCCCATCGCGCTGCAAAACAGCCATGACTACGACGCCATGAGCGAAATCATGTGGAGCGGCAGCGTTTCTCATATCGGTTTAACCGGACTTGGCAGCGCGAGCGCAAAGGGCAAGGAGGGCGACTGGGCCTGTCATCAGCTCGGGCATGAGCTGAGCGGAAAGTATGACGTGACCCACGGCGCGTCGCTTGCGAGCGTATGGGGCGCCTGGGCGCGGTATGTCTGCGGCGCGAACCCCGACCGCTTTGCCCAGCTTGGCCGCAAGGTGTTCCATCTCAGCGGCGAGACGGTGGAGGAGATCGCCGAAGCCGCTATCGACAAGATGGTCGGATTTTTCGCCTCGCTCGGAATGCCCACCGGTCTTAAAGCGCTGGTCGGACACACCCTGTCGGAAAAGGAGCTGGACGAGCTTGCGGACGCCTGCTCTTTCGGCCGCACACGGACCATCGGCAATTTCCGGGAACTGGACCGGGAGGATATCCGCGCAATCTATGCGGCGGCAAACTGCTGAGCAATCGGATTTGTCTTTTTAGCTTCAGGCTGCCTTTGCCCCCCGTAGTGCGAAGGCGGCCTGTTTTTATTTAGCGCCGAATCGGCATGATACCCTCCCAGTTAAACCGGGGGTCAATAAAAATACCTTAAAATAGAACAGGTAAAGCATCAACCGGAACCGAAAGTAAGGAAGCATAGCTTAAATAATGCGAAGATTGTCGAATGTGTCCCCGGGTCAGGGGCTTGCAGTGCAAAAAGGTGTGCTTGAAAAATGGTTCAATGCCTTCTTTAGAGAGCTGCCGAAATAGGCAGGCCCTTACAGGGCATGTTCAAACCACCCGTTTAACGGGTGGTTTTTATTCGCTTAAGCATGAAAACAACCCCTGGCTTTGCCGAAAAGAGCAAAAAGTTCGGCTTCAAAGAGGGGATGAGCGGGAAAAATCAATAGCCGTCTCTTTGCGGCGTAAAGGCGTTTTGTACCCTGAGCACCGTTTTGAGGACTTTGGAAAAAGCGCAGGGGCAAATTTTCCAGCGCCGGTTATGAGACGGAACGGTATGATGCCTTCCGGGACTTGGCCGAGCATCCCCGGCTAAACCGGGCGGCCGGACCGCTTGTTCCGGCAAAAACGGACCCTGCTTCCGCTTGGAAAAAGAAAAAGTTTTCACATCAAGTCCTGGTAAAACAAGAAAGCCGTCAAGGCCCGAAGCAGTTCGTCCCCTGCTGCGCGCGGGGCCAATGCCCGAATCCCCAAAAACGGCTTGTCGGCAGGAACCCCATTTATCCGCCGGCCGCCTGCAAAAGGAAGGTGACGCCCACCTGAACCGGTGCAGCAAACCTGTGCAATTCTCCCGGCTGCGTTCTGCTTTCGCCCTGTTCAAGGGCGGCGGAATATGCTAAACTTGACCCAATGGGGGAAGAAAATATGCAAAATCAGATTAATGCGGCAAAAAACGCGGCCGGCGCAAAAGGGAGCGCGCTGCTGCGAAAACTGTTCGGTTATGGGTTCTGCACGGTGTTTCTGCTCGTGTTTGCGGGCAACCTTTGGAGCGTTTTTCCGCTTGAGCGGGCAAATCCGATGCTTTCGCTGCTGCTGACCGCGCTGGTTGCGGCGGCGGGCTTCGGCGCGGTGCGGATGCTGCGCGGGGTGCGGGTGGACGATCCGCGCCGGTATGAAATCCTTCTGCTTGTTTTGCTGTTCCTGTTGTATATCCTCGCGCAGCTGTTTGTCGCCTATGAGTTCGAGACACAGTTTACCCAGGGATGGGATTTCGGCATCGTCGGCACGGCGGCGCGCGGCTGGGCGCTGTACGGATATCCGGGAGACGACTATTTCAACTACTGGCCCAACAACGCGCCTTACTTTGTTTTTCTGGGCAGCTATTTCAAGCTCTGCGCCTCGCTCGGCATCTACAGCTTCAGCCGCGCGGGCATCCTGCTCAACCTGGTGCTGGTCGATCTGTCCCACCTCTTTGTCTATCTCAGCGCGCGGCGGCTGGGCGGCAGGCGGCTGGCTTTCGGCGCGCTCGCGCTGTCCATGCTCAATCCGGCGATGCTCGCTTACTCCGCCATCTACTATACCGACACCATGAGCATTCTTTTCCCAATCGCCGCATTTTATCTTTGGCTTCGCGCCCGGGAAGGGATTGCGGCCGGCCAAATCCGCGTGGCGGCGTGCTTCGGGATTGGCGCGGCTGCGCTGCTTGCGGTGGGCGCGGTCATGAAGATGACCGTTTCGATTCTGTTCGCCGCGCTGCTCATCGATCTTTTCATGAGTCTGCGGATTAAGAAGGCGCTTGTGGGGGCGGCTGCGCTGCTTGCGGTGTTCGCGGGTCTCTATTTCGGCTTGCAGGCGGCGGTGGCGGCCTCGCCGATGCTGCCCGAGGAGAATCCCGACTGTTATATTCCCAAACTGCACTGGGTGATGATGGGACTGCACGGCAACGGCAACTACTACGATCCGGACTACCAGCTCACCCTGTCGGTCCCCGCCGAAGAGCGGGATGCGCTGGTGCGCGGGCAGATCGTCGCGCGCATCGAGGACTATGGCATTGGCGGGATGCTCGCCCATCTTTGGGAAAAGATGAGCTATGTCTGGGGGGACGGCAGCTACAGCTCCTGTTTCAAAATCGACCGGGACCGGGTGCGCAGCTCCTCACTGGACCGGTACATGAAGATAGACGGGGACGCCTTCGCGCCCTACGCACGCTATGCCCAGGCGCTGATGGCTTTCACCATCCTCGGCATGGCGGCCTGCGGGGTGCTGGTTGCGAAAAACGGCGAGCTGGGAAAAGCGCTGCTTGCGCCCTGCGCCTGCGTCTTTGGGGTATTTCTCTTTTTCCTCGCCTGGGAGGCGCGCTCGCGCTATCTGCTCAACTATACTCCGCTTTTCGCGGTGATGGCTGCCTGCGCCTGGCAGCGGATCTACGCGCTGCTTTTGGAACGCGGGCCGCGCAGACAAAAAATAAGCCCTGTAAAATAAGGAGATTAAATTATGGCGGTTGCATATGCCGCGCTCGGCACGGCTTTCACCTTTCTGATGACGGCGCTGGGCGCATCGCTGGTATTTCTGTTCAAAAAGGAACTCGGCGCCGGGTTCCAACGGGTTTTTCTCGGCTTTGCCGCCGGGGTGATGATCGCGGCCTCGGTCTGGTCGCTGCTTAACCCCGCCATCGAGATGGCGGAAGAAATGGGGCGGATCAGCTGGATTCCGGCGGCGGGCGGGTTTGCGCTCGGCGCGCTGTTCCTGCTTGGGCTGGACAAGGTCATGCCCCACCTGCATGTCGGCGCGCAGTGCCCCGAGGGGATCGCCTGCCGCCTTTCCCGCACCACCATGCTGGTGCTTGCGGTTACCCTGCACAACATCCCCGAGGGGATGGCGGTCGGTCTCTCCTTCGCGCTCGCGGCTCAGGAGGGCGGCCAGTTCGCCCCGGCGATGGCGCTTGCGCTCGGTATGGGACTGCAAAATTTCCCCGAGGGCGCGGCAATTTCGCTGCCGCTGCGCCGCGAGGGAATGAGCCGGCCGAAATCCTTCCTGCTCGGCGCGCTGTCCGGCCTGGTCGAGCCGGTGTTCGGGGTACTCGCGGTGCTGGTCGCCGGATCGGTGCGGCCGCTCATGCCCTGGTTTTTGAGCTTTGCGGCCGGCGCGATGATCTATGTCGTGGTGGAGGAGCTGATTCCCGAAGCAAATCTCGGCGAGCACAGCCATTCCGGCACCCTTGGGGTGATGGCGGGATTTCTCATCATGATGATTCTGGACGTGGCGCTCGGCTGAGCGCGGAAAGGATGGAAAAATGCGCTTTGGTTTGATCGGTACCAACTTTGTGACCGATTTTCTGCTGGATGCGGCGCGGGATGTCCCGGAATTCGAGCTCGGTGCGATCTATTCCCGCACACCCGAGCGCGCGGCTGCGTTTGCGGAGAAATACCGTGCGCAGTACGGGCAGCCGCGGCTTTACAGTTCGCTGGACGACCTTGCAGACGACCG
>CALWZE010000018.1 GCA_944385925.1 uncultured Clostridia bacterium | reverse complement strand
TTCTGCTCCTTTACATCAATGCGCACATTGCCGATCGCCTGGACCTCGTCGGTGTGGAACTGTTCGCCTGCCTGTCTGCAGATCGCACCGATTTCAGCAATCGGCTGCACGGTGCCGATCTCGTTATTGGCATACATGATCGAAACAACAGCGGTTTCCGGGCGAATCGCGTCTTTGACTGCCTGCGGATCGACAAGGCCCTGCGAATCGACCGGAAGATAGGTCACCTCGAAGCCTTCCTTGGCGAGATGCTCACAGGTGTGCAGCACAGCGTGATGCTCGAAAACAGTGGTGATTATATGATTTTTTCCCTTGGCTTTCAGCTTGCGCGCGGCGCCTTTGATTGCCCAGTTGTCCGACTCGGTGCCGCAGGAGGTAAAATAGACTTCGGCCGGCTCGCAGCCGAGCGCCGCAGCAACCTGCGCACGCGCCTTATCTACACCGGCTTTGGCGTCAAATGCGAAACGGTACGGACTGCTGGGGTTGCCGTAATGCTCGGTAAGATAGGGCATCATCGCGTCGAGCACATGCCTGGAAATCGGGGTAGTTGCGGCATTGTCCGCATAAACAAAACGTTCAGCCATCTGGTTTGCTCCTTTTATTTTGTATGAATGATGAATGAATTCAGTTTGTTTTCTCTGTCTGGATTAATAATATACCGTTTTAGTATATTTTGCAACAGCTATTTTTGGAAATGGAACCTGGTCACTGATGGAAGCAAAAAAGACCGGGAATCCCATTCCCCCAAATGCACCGCAGAAATCAGCCGTTTGCATGCATTGTGTACTGCTGAACGGCTAACCGGTCACAGCGCTCGTTGAAGGGATGACCGGCGTGGCCGCGAATCCAGTGAAAAACAACTTCATGCCGTTCAAGCTGTACAATCAGTTTTTGCCACAAATCTATATTGGGCGGCGTCTTTTTCTGAGAATTCTTCCAGCCATTGCGCCGCCAGCTCTCCAACCATCCTTTCTGGATGCTGTCAACCACATAACGTGAGTCGCTGTAAACCGCGACACAGCATGATTCGCGCAGCTTTTCAAGCCCGGTGATCACTGCGGTCAGCTCCATGCGGTTGTTGGTGGTCTGCGCCTCATATCCTGAAAGCTCAAGTTCATGCTCACCGTATCGTAAAATCGCACCCCAGCCGCCTGGACCCGGATTGCCGGAACATGCGCCGTCTGCATATAAATCGACCTGTTTTTTCATATTGCCTCGGTAAAGTAAAAGTATTGGATTCCGCCGGACAAAGCCGGTGCGCTTTGTGGCCGTGTAATGTATTTTTTCTGTTATTTTTTATTATAAACGTTATGGATGAATTAGACAATAAAAATGGGGTCAAAATGGATAATAACATTGACTTTTATTTGAACAAAACGTACAATTAATGTGTATATTCGTGAGCTTCTGCGGCATAAGCCGCTTAACAATAATAAAAAATACAGAAAAATGGATGCATTTCCCGGGTAAAACAGAGCTGTGACCGGGTATGTCTGGATTTTTTTGACAACAATCTGGAGGAGATATTTTGGAAAATGATCAGAAACTTTTGTACGGCAGAATCGATCCAAGTGATCTGAGCGGCCGCACAAAGGAACAGGAGCAGCAGCCGGCTGCTGAAAAAGCGAAAAAGCCCACGTCCAAAACCGGGACGGCTAGACGCAGACCCGCTGCAAGACAGACGGAGAAGACGAATGCAAAGCGGAGCGGGAAAACGTCCGCAAAGCTGAATGACGAGACCGAAACGCAGGAAAAGCCCAAAGTTAAGAGCGCAAAGCAGGCAAAAAGCAAACAGATCGCAAAACCTGCTGTTAAGGCAGCGGTTAAGCTGAACGGCTCCAAGGGAAAAGCAAAGGAAAAAAGCAGGCAGTCTTCCGAAAAGGGTGCGGCACAGACGAAGGAAACAAAAGCGCTGATGAAGGCGCCCAAGGCCGGTACTCTGCGGATCATTCCGCTCGGCGGCATGGGAGAAATCGGCAAAAATATGACCGTGTATGAGTGCGGCAAAGACAGCTTTATCGTTGACTGCGGCCTCAGCTTCCCAGATGAGGAGATGTTCGGCGTCGACGTTGTGATCCCGGACTTCACCTATCTTCTGGAAACCAAAGACCGCATTCGCGGATTGGTCATCACCCACGGCCATGAGGATCATATCGGCGCCATCCCGTATCTTCTTAAACAGATGAATGTGCCGATTTATGCCACCAAGCTGACAATCGGGCTGATTGAAGCAAAGCTTTCAGAGCACAAGCTTCCGCATAAGCCGCAGCTTCATGTTATCAAGGCGGGCCAGACGGTGAAATTCGGCTGCATGAGCGCGGAGGCGATCCGTGTCAATCACTCGATTCCGGACGCAATTGCGCTTGCGATTACAACGCCGGCCGGCACGGTCGTTCAAACCGGCGACTTTAAGGTCGACTATACGCCGGTTTCCGACGAGACGATTGACCTTACCCGTTTTGGCCAGCTTGGCAGCGAGGGAGTGCTTGCGCTGCTGTCCGATTCGACCAACGCCGAGCGGCCGGGGCACAGTGTGACCGAGAGCAAGGTCGGCGAATCGCTGGAAAAACTGTTTTCCCGCGCGGAAAACAAGCGCTTGATTATTGCGACCTTTGCGTCCAATATCCGCCGCGTTCAGCAGATCATGGACCTTGCAAAACGGCACGGAAGAAAAATTGCATTGTCCGGCCGCAGCATGGAAAATTACACCCGCATTGCCCTGGAACTGGGCTACTTGGATTTTGACGACGATATACTGATCGGTATTGATGAGATCAAGCGGTATCGTCCGAGCGATATCATCATTATCACGACCGGCAGTCAGGGCGAACCGCTTTCAGCGCTGTCCCGCATGGCGTCCGGCCAGCACAAGCAGGTGCAGATTTCGAGCGAGGACATGATTATCATTTCCGCGACGCCGATCCCCGGCAACGAAAAGACCGTGACACGGGTTATCAATGCGCTGATGAAGCTGGGCAGCGAGGTCATTTATGAAAAAATGTACGAGACCCACGCGTCCGGCCATGCATGCCAGGATGAGCAGAAGCTCATGCTCCGGCTGACCAAGCCGAAATACTTTATCCCGGTTCACGGTGAATATAAGCACCTTGTAAAACATGCGGCGACCGCGCGCTCGGTCGGTGTTCCGGATTCAAATATACTCATCCCGGAAGTCGGCAGTATCATGGAGTTTACCAAGAACTCCGGACGTATCGTCGGGACCGCGCCGTCCGGCAGAGTCTTTGTGGACGGACTGGGCGTCGGCGATGTTGGCAGCGTTGTGCTGCGCGACCGCAAACACCTTGCGCAGGACGGATTGCTGGTCGTGGTCTGCACGGTTGACGCAGACGCAAACGACATTATCTCCGGCCCGGATATCATTTCCCGCGGCTTTGTCTATGTGAAGGAATCCGAGGAACTGCTCGAAGAGGCGAGAGCCCTTGTTGTGCGTATTCTGGAAGAATCCTTCATGAAGGGAAAATACGGTAAGGCGGATCAGCTGATGCGGCTGCGCGAGGAGCTCGGACAGCTCATGTATCAGCGGACCAAGCGCAGCCCGATGATTCTGCCGGTAATCATGGAACTGTGATCCCATTTCTTATAGAAACGGAAGTTGTGTCATGAAGTTTAAGCGAAGCATTACAATGGAGATTGCGTGGTGTATCCTCGCGCTGTGTTTTCTGGCGCTGACGGCTGCCATGTTCTTTGTGAATCTCAATATGTTTATCGTAGTGGTCTGCCTGACCATTGCGGTGGTGCTGCTTTTTACGGTGCGGGTCATCCAGATTCGCAAGAGTCTCGCGACCCTGATCACCGGCATAGGCCCTGGAATGAGCGTTACCCAGCAGACTATTCTGAGCACGATTGGGCTGCCTGTTCTGGTGACCGACGCAAACCGGAGCGTGCTCTGGTATAATGACAGCTTCCGCAGTATGATTCTGAATAATAAGGATTATTACCTTGAGGATTTTGCGCGTCTGGTGCCGGGCTTCGACCTCGAAGCCTGCGCCCAGCCCGGCGGCGCGGAATATCTGATTCAAGAACGGCACTACAAAACCTTCTGTGCCGGTTCAGCGCCGGAAAACGCTGCGGACATCCTTTACGTAAGCTTTTTTGTCAATGATACGGCGCTTTATAATGAAGCCGTGCAGTACAGAAGAACCAGACCGTCCATCCTGATGTTCACGGTAGACAGCTATGATGAGCTGGCAAGCGAGATCAAGGAAAGCGAGCGCGCAGAACTCATGTCCGAGGTCTATCGTGCGATGGAGGATTTCATCAATACCACAAACGGTATCTTTTTGCGGACTTCAACCCGCAATTATGTTGCGATTATTGAAGAACAGCATATAGAGAAGATCATCGAGAAGCGCTTTACGATTCTGGACACCGTCCGCGCGATCCAAAGCGATCCCGTGCCGCTTACCATGTCGATCGGTGTCGGCCGCGGCGCAAAAAGTATGTACGAAAACTACATACTTGCCAAACAGGCTCTGGATATGGCGCTCGGCCGCGGCGGCGATCAGGCGGCGATCAAGACGCAGAACGGCTATGAGTTTTACGGCGGCACCAACCGCGCTGTCGAAAAGCGCAATAAGGTCAAGTCACGCATTATCGCCTCTGCGCTGGGTGATTTGATGCGCGCGGCGGAAAACGTCGTGGTCATGGGTCATAAGCTTTCTGACCTGGATTCGCTCGGTTCTGCTGTTGGCATAGCGCGCGCAGCGAAGATCTGCGGCTCGGACGCCAAAATTGTCTTTGACAGTCGGAACACTCTTGCAAAGCCGCTGTTTGATAAGCTGCTGCTGGAAGGGTATGGGGACCTCTTTATTACTCCCTCAGAGGCTGCGGATTATGTGGAAAAGGATACGCTGCTTGTGGTGGTGGATTGCCACGTCCCCTCCCTTGTTGAGAACGCAGAGCTGCTGACCATGACCGACAACCTCGTCATTATCGATCACCATCGCAAAATGGTGGGATATATCGAAGGCGCCGTGCTCAGCTATCATGAGCCGTACGCAAGTTCCTGCTGCGAACTCGTGGCCGAACTGCTTCAGCATCTCGAAAGCTCGGATAACAAGCCGACCAAAATTGAAGCGGAAGGAATGCTTGCCGGAATTATGCTGGATTCCCGAAGCTATTCCGTGCGCACCGGGGTGCGGACCTTTGAGGCTGCTTCTTACCTGAGAAGGCTGGGCGCGTCCCCGACTGACGCAAAAATGATGTTCTGCAGCGATCTTGAAACTTATAAGCACAAATCCCAGCTGGTTTCTTCCGCGCAGATTTACCGCGGCTGCGCGGTGATCGTTTCGGACAAGCTGCCGGAGTCGATGCGGGTGGTTATCCCGCAGGCGGCGGACGAACTTCTGAACATCGAGGGAATCGACGCGTCTGTCGTTGCAGTGAAATTCCAGAACAAAGTGCATATCTCCGCCCGGTCTCTGGGTGCGTACAATGTGCAGCTGATCATGGAATACCTCGGCGGCGGCGGTCATCAGACTATGGCCGGCGTGCAGCTGGATGATGCGGACCTGGATTTTGTCAAGAAGCTGATTTGTGAAGCGATCGACAATTATCTCGATAAAAACATGCCAAAACAGACAGGAAAGGAGAACGGCAAATGAAAGTCG
>CALWZE010000017.1 GCA_944385925.1 uncultured Clostridia bacterium | reverse complement strand
GTTATGGTAGGTTTGAGGGCATCCCTCCTTTATCATAACTGTCTTTTCATTCGCCACAAATGAGCCGCCAGTCATGATGTAATGTTTTTTGGTGTATTCCACCCTCTATACATTACATCATGGTTGGTGATGGAATTACTGTCGCCCTGTTTTATAGGTGCTGAAGTCTGCTGCGTTCCTGCGCCAGCTTTTTTCTGCATCTGCGATCTCATGTTTCAGCTTCTCGGTTGTTGGCATCGTGGACTTCTCCCTTACTTGCAGATGAAAAATGCCGCCTGCCTTTCGGACAAGCGGTAAAATTTGTGTGTTGAGTTTTAGACTTTGGGTGGGAAACTCTCTGTGTAAACAGATTGTTTTCTAACCCAAAGCGGGCAGGGATATGCCGCATAACGGAACAATGGAAGCAGTCCTTGTACGGAACGCAGTGACGCAAAACAGCCCGGACGATGGAAGTCCGGGCTGTTTGCCTCACAGAGCGCACACACAGGGTTTAACCTGTATAAAAGTGTGCCCTTATTACCAGGGGATATTTTGTCAACTCATGTTATCAATAGCATACTGCGCTTCTTCCGCAGTGAATTTTTCACCATACTCAGAAACCAGCTGATCATAGATTGCACCGGGAAACATACTCATCGTTTCCTGATAGCTTTCCGCCTTTGCAAGTGCATTTGCTTTCCAATCGGCTTCTACATTATCCACGGCGTATTGCGCTTCTTCCGGCGTAAATTTCTCACCATATTCAGAAATCAACTGGTCATAGATTGCCGCTTTCGACATTTGCATGGTCTTTGCGTAATCTTCGGCCTTAGCCAAAGCATTTGCATTCCAGTCAGCAACCAGATTGTCGATGGCATACTGTGCGGCTTCCTCTGAAAACTTTTCACCATATTCAGAGACGAGCTGGTCGTAGACTGCTGCCTTGGATGGAATCGGTTTCAGAAGGTTCGTTCGAGGAAGCATTTTCCGACTCGCCAGAAGAAACCGAAGAAGAAAGCTGATTATCGGAAGGATCAGATTTAGTACCGCCGCCTGAGATTGCGCCAATCACAATCAGGGCAATAATCAGCCGGAACCACCATTTCGTATAAATTGGTTTTTTGTTTTTGGCTCCGCATGATGGACATACAGTTGCTTTCTCTGGAAGGGGGCGTTGCAATTTTTACACACTCGAATTTTAGGTTGTTTCGCCTTTCTCTCTCCTCTTTCTCAATGGTTATGAACGTTTTGCTGAAATTTCTCTTTTTGTGTATAAGCTCCTCCTGCGGTCAGTATACCATCATCCGGAAACTCTTTCAAATCCCCTAACTGTTCGACCATGCGCTTGGATGCAGCAGGATTCACGGTCGCCTGTATCCCTTGTGCCATTGTATTGTCTAATGCCATACCGGTGCCCGGCCGGAGAGATCATAAAACCGGATAAACGACATAACTCGAAAGCGTTCGCCGCAGCTGCAATTCCTTTATCGGCTTTGCACAAAGAAAATCCCCCCGGCTTGGCCGGGGGATATGACTTTGCTCAGCCGTCCAAATGGCGGAACTGATCGACGTCGAACAGCCCGGTGTCCAGCAGACGGATGCTGGGGATGACCGGCAGCGCCATAAAGGAGAGATTGATGATCGGATCAACCCCGTCCGCGACACCGAGACGCTTTGCCTGCGAGACGATATTTGCGGCCTTTTTGCAAAGGGCAGGTGCGTCCAGCGCGCTCATCAGGCCGCAGATCTCCAGCGGGAGTTCGGCGATGATCTCGCCGCCCGAGGCTACCGCGTAGCCGCCGTGCATCTCCCTGACCCGCGAGGCGGCGGCGAGGATGTCCCGGTCGTTATCGCCGCAGACGATCAGGTTGTGGGAATCGTGAGAAACCGAGGTTGCGACCGCGCCGCCGCGTATGCCAAATCCCTTGACCGGGGCGGCGGCGACATTGCCGTTGCGGCCGTGCCGTTCGATGACCACCAGTTTGGCATAGTCGCCCTGCGGGACGAACCAGCCGTCCTTCTGCGGAACAGACTCGACGAGGTGCCCGGTCAGCAGCTGGAAGGGGACCACCCCGATAACGTGGTTGGTTTTGCCCGCGCGCACCGCAAGCCGTGCGGGGTCGATTTCCCCGAAATGCACCGTGTCCAGAAGCGGAGCGGGGCAGGGCGTGCCGGAAAAGCGGTTGAGGAACGCGGCGTCCGCCACTTCGCCGCCGCGCAGCACCAGGACCGGCTCGATGTTGTCCAGGCTGTCGCAGACGACAAGATCGGCGCGCAGGCCGGGCGCGACCGCGCCGCGGTCCCGCAGCCCGTAGATCCGCGCGGGGTTGATGGTCGCCATGGCGATGGCGTCGATCGGGTCGGCGCCAAGGGTGATGGTGCGGTTGATGCAGTGGTTGATGTGGCCGAGCGAGGAGATGTCGTCCAGATGCTTGTCGTCGGCGCAGAAAGCGCAGCGGTCCAGGCCCTCGCCCGCCGCGAGCAGTCCGCTGACGATCGCCTCGAGGTTCTGGGCGCCGCTGCCTTCGCGCGCGAGAATATACATGCCGGCACGAAGTTTGCGCGCCGCTTCCTCATAGGTCGTGCATTCATGGTCGGTCATCACGCCGGCGAGCGCATAGGCCTGCGCCTGCTTTTCGGAAATTCCGGGCGCGTGGCCGTCGATGGGGCGGCCTTCAAAGAGCGCGAGCTTTTCCAGAATATGCGGCGCGCCGGCGAACACATCGGCAAAGCACATAACTTCGCCGAGGCCGAGCACCCCTTCCGCGTTCAGAAATTCCCGCATGTCCTGGGCGGTGAACTCGCCCGCGCCGTTGGTATCGAAGGGAGTTGCCGGAACCGAAGAGGGGAGCATGACGCAAAAATCCACCGGCGCTTCCTTGACCGCGGCGAGCAGCCAGCGCAGCGCCTCAGCCCCTTTGACGTTGACCAGCTCGTGCGGGTCGGCGATACAGGTGGTGGTGCCCTTTGGCAGAATGCTGCGCCCCAGTTCGCAGGGGGTTGCGAGGGTGGACTCGATGTGAATATGGGCGTCAATGAAACCGGGCATGATATATTTTCCGGCGCAGTCGATTTCCCGTTCGCCCGCGTAGTCCCCGACACCGGCGATGGTCCCGCCGCAGACGGCGACATCCTGCCGCAGGATGCGTTTGCCAAGCACATCCACTACCAGCCCGTTTTTAAGCACCAGCTCCGCTTTTTGCTGTCCAAGCGCGGCGCGGCGCGCGTTTTCACTCAGATTCATTGTCCAGCTCTCCTTTTCCTGTATCCCTGCAAATGAAAAAGTGTAATTAGAAAGATTTTACCACTTTTCAAAAAAATGTCGAGCGCTTTTTTCTCTTTTTTAAAGTGCGGTGTCAGAGGCGGCAATTTGCAGTCGGACGCGCACACTGCCGGACGCGCTCCTGCATACGGGAATAAATTTCTCAAAAAGGTTTACCGGCTGCAAAACCGATAAAACCAGAAATTCAGCTTATGCAGGGCGGCTAAGCCGGGAGCCCGAGTCCGACCGGATGCCTTGCCGGAATAGCTTGGAAAAAGGCGAAATTCATGATATTGATTTTAAATTGTCCGAATTGTATAATTTTCAGGATGAAGCAGAAGATTCTTAACAGGGAATCAACAGAGAAACGGGAACGGAGAAAACAATGAAAAAGAATAGAGTGCTCTATCTGCTCCTGCTGATCTTTTCGGTCGCGCTGGTTATTGTGGGCAACCGGGTCGCGAGCAATGGCGCGAAGATGTTTCTGGGCCAGACCGGCGTCCAGACCGAGCGGCGGATCGTCCGGGTGGACGCGGTTCTCAGCGTCGATGAAAAGCAGACCGAGATCGGCGACGCCTTTACCATGACCGAGACCAATATTCAATACACCGGCACGGTGCTGTTTGGCGAAGACCGCGGAGAGGCGATTGCCGCGCACCAGACCTATGACTCGATGACCGGCCGGCTGCCGACCCCGGTTGAAAAGGGGGACTGGGTTTTCGTCTACCTGACGCCCGGCACAACCAATGATTATTACACCGGTGAATTTGTCCGGCTGAAGATCCTTATTCCGGCCGCGCTGATCTTCTGCGTGCTGCTGATCGTGTTTGCGCGCTTCAAGGGCTTCTCCAGCCTGCTTGCGCTGGGACTTTCGGTGCTCGCGATTTTCCTCGTCTTTGTGCCCGCGATCCTTGCGGGCCGTAATGTGTACCTGTGGGCTTTCTTCGTCTGCCTGTACAGCATCATGATCACCCCCTTCTTTATCGGCGGGTTTAACCGCAAGAGCACGGCGAGCGCGCTGGGCTGTATTGGCGGCGTCGCGGTCGCGGCGGCTTTGACCGCGCTGCTCAACCAGCTTATGAAGATCACCGGTTCGGTGGATGAAGACGCGATGATGGTCTCCTTTATTCTGGAAGAACCGATTGACCTGCGCGCGATCGCCTTCGCCGCCATTCTGATTGGCGCGCTGGGCGCGACGCTGGACGTCTCGATGTCCATTGCTTCCTCGATGTACGAGATGACCGAAATGACGCCGGACGTCGGCATTAAACGGCTGACCGCTTACGGCATGAATGTCGGACGGGATATTATCGGCACCCAGATCAGCACCCTTGTGCTCGCTTATATCGGCGGATCGCTGTCGGTCGTGCTGCTGCTGGTTGCCTATCAGGCTTCGGTCATCGAGATGCTCAATCTTGAAATCGTCATCATTGAAATGCTCCAGGCGCTTATCGGCGCGTTTACCATCCTGTTCACCATCCCGGCAACCGCGGCGGTCTGCGGGATCATGTTCGGCAATCGGGGCGGCGGCAGGGACGGGCGCCGGAAAAAACGCCGCGCCCGCAAGCCGCAGCCGCAGAGCTTCCGCATCGGGCATCCTTGAATGGCAGGATATATCTTATATACTATATAATAGCGGAAAAAAGATGGGCCTTTTCGAGACAGACAGGACGCTGGATCGGAAAGGCCCATTTTTATCTCCTTTTTATAAAACAAACTGCCGTGCAGTCAAAAGAAAAGCGCACGGCGCAAACAGTTGTTCCCATACACAGAGAAGCCCTTCACAAATAGGCAGGTGGCCGATCGGGCAAGCGGCTGCGCCGTATGAAATGAAGCGGTTGCTTTATACATTGCGAAAGGCGAGCAGAGAATGAGCAGGAAAAAGAGAAAACGGCTTTGCCTGTCCTGCGCGCAGAAGAGCAATTTTAATGGCGCATACAGGATAATGCTGATAGAGCCTTTAAATGAAACAGGGAAGCTGTTTGCGGCAGGGCGCGGGCAAAAGAGGTCCGGCGGTTGAGCAGGACGAGCGGGCGTCTTATTCACACGGCTCATACAGCGATTGAAACCTGTGCGCCGAACCGCCCCGGGGGGGGACGGACAGGGCGTATGCAGGGTGGGAAAAAGCGAAATGGGGGCGGATTTGCGACACGCACGGAGAAGTTGAAAAAAGAAGGAAAAAAGTGTTGACAGAAGGGGGGCAAGTCTGTATAATCAATCATGCACCTCAGCCGAGGGGCCGCTCACCAAGGGCGCTAAGGACCTTGAAAATTAAACAATACAGAAGCTTGAAAGACCCTTGTTAATTGGCTCCAGGCCCCGAAAAATCGGGTGTTTGAGAGCAGCCGGAGAGAGACCGGCGAAGGTAAAGACAGGACGTCAGAGATGATGTCTTGAGCAGATTTGGACGAGCTGTAAAAAGCTTGTTTAGATACAAACTATTAAGAGTTTGATCCTGGCTCAGGACGAACGCTGGCGGCGCGCCTAACACATGCAAGTCGAACGGAGAGGTTCTTCTGAA
>CALWZE010000016.1 GCA_944385925.1 uncultured Clostridia bacterium | reverse complement strand
CCATAGCCGAGGGAAACTGCACCGTGCAGCTGACAGGGCCGGACGAGATCAGCGCGTCGGTTAAAGTCACGGTAAATGCCGCGGCGCCGAAAAATCCGCTGGTCGTGCAGAGCGCCGAAATGATTGCGGATGAGGAGACGGTCATCCAAATAGAGGGTGTTGATGATCCCGTGGCGCAGGGGTATCAGTTCAGCTCGGATAATCCTGAGATTGCCGAAGTGGATGCCAGCGGTAGGGTAATCGCGCATAAGTCCGGCGTCGCAGCCATCACGGTCACCTCGCCGAACGGTGAAAGCTACACCTTCTCGGTTTCGGTTTATCTGTCCGAACAGGAGCATGACCAGACGGTTGCTTCCGCGTCGAATAAAAATCCGGATTCCTCCAGCGCGGCGTCCGAGGCCGATTCAAACAAAAACAACGGAACGTCCGGCAATAACACCGGCTCGGCTGGCAGCAGTACCGGAACGACCAGCGGCGGCAGCGGTTCAACCGGCAACGTCACTTCGGAAAAATGCGGGACCTGCGGGCTTCCATTGCAGGGCGGCGTCACGGGAAATTGCCTGTTCGGCGGAAATCATCCCGCGCCTGCACCCGAGGGCGGCGGCATCGGGCAAGGTAATGTGACTATCCCCGGCGGCGGCACGTTTGACGGAAACGGCGGGGATGCGGAATATGGCGGGCGTCCGCAGGAACCTCCTATTGCACCGCCTCCCGTTGACATTAATAAGGACAATTCGTGACCGGCGGCGGAAATATCAACGATGTTATTCCCAGTGCGCCCGAAAGAAATCCTGACGGCACTTGGGAAGGGGATGGCGCAAACGCGACTTCTGCAAACCAGGCGATTCCCCCTGAGCCGGAGTTCTGAAACTTTTTTAGAGACGGGCGTTTGCTCGTCTCTTTTTCGTTGACTTAATAGCTGTATAATAATTATAACATTTGGGGATAAACGCAAAACAACTGATGGAAACCGCGACAAATCCCAAAAACATCCGACCCAGCATCTTGCAAAAAAAAATTCCCTGCTAAAATTCTAACCACACACAAAGTTAAAAAGCCAGGAAAAGGACGGTGTTGCGTTTGTCACGGGAATCGTGTAAAATAATTAAATTCGATTTTGAATACCGCATTGCAGTTGAAGAAAATGGGGGGGGAAGTAATGAGTTCGAGAAAAGCAAAGCTGGTGCGCGCGGCAATATTGATTGTGTTGTTCAGTGGTATGGCGGCTATTCTTTACCTCTTTTTTCGTGAGTTTATGCCGGATCTTCTGCCGCTTTTGCGGCGTGGAGACGAGCAGGATATTGAAAATTATATACGCTCGTTCGGTTCGTTTCAGGGAATGCTGGTCGCCGCGCTGCTGCAAAGTCTGCAGGTGCTGACCATTGTTTTTCCGGCTCTGGCCGTCCAGGTGGCGGCAGGTATACTTTTTGGCTGGTGGAAAGGGACGCTGGTCTGTCTTCTTTCTTTTTCATTGACAAATTTCGGCGTATTTTATGCAGCGCGCCGGTTGAACAGCCGCTTTGGCGCATTTTTTCAGGAATCGGAAAAGTCTGGAAAGGCGAAGCTGCGGTTTATTGCCGAAAGCGATTGCCCTGAATATATGATCCTGCTCGCCTATATGATGCCGTTTCTGCCAAATGGGTTTATTCCCTATGTTGCGGCGCGCACACAGGTGAGCACAAAACGTTTTCTGATTGCCATGACGGTTGGCAGCGCGCCGAGTATTCTGTTTTTCTGTGCAATCGGCAACCGCCTGCTGCAGCAGGATTTCTGGTTCGTCGGAATCCTGAGCGGTCTGATGATCGCGGCGATCATCTGCCTGTTCTGCCTGCGTGAGAAGGTGGTTGAGGCGATGCGGAAGCTTGTGCGAAAATTCCGGGATAAAATTTCAAAATGAGCATAGATCAAAAGAACCGCAAGTGTAATTGAGCCGGTCTGGTGAATCGGATAAAAAGCCCCCTAATGAAGAAAAACAAAACTGCATTAGGGGGCTTTGTCATGTTTCGGGAAAGGAATGCAAAAGTAACCGTGGGATACGGGGAAAGCAGTATTACGACTGCGCGAAGGAGAAAAAAGGTAAATGAAGTTTGCACGTTAACAGGCAGAGTAGCAGGTGAGGCAGAGGGCAGATAATTCAGTGCCTCTTGGCCAGACTGCCAACTGATGGAGCTTCCAAAACTTATAAAAGACGCCGGTTAAAGTTAGAGACGATGATTTCAATGAATAAAATCGCTGAAACAAAGCCATGTCCAGTTTGCTAAAAACAGAAACTTTTTGACCGAAAAGCGACTGGCCAATCTCGGACATGCCGAAGAATATCGCTGAAATGAGAAAAAACAGCCGGAATTTTCTTTTCAGCCTTTTTCCGCAAGCGCTTTTGGCAGCGATGATCAGGCAAATCGCAAATTGGACAGATTGGAATGATTCAGCGGATGCCAAACAGTCTTTGGGCATTTTGGCAGGTAATATCCAGTACCTCCTGCGGCGTTATATCGCCTTTGATTTCGGCGATCTTTTCGGCAACGACCGGAATCATATCCGAGGTGCAGGTACGTCCGCGCCGCCCTGCCGGCGCAAGGTAGGGGCAATCTGTTTCAAGGATCAGATATTCCATTGGGATAAGGCGGACGGTTTCCACCTCTTTTTTGCTGTTCTTATAGGTCAGCGCGCCGCCGATTCCAAGCGACATGCCAAGCTTGCGGACAATCTCCTGCGCAAGTTCGGGAGAACCCGAATAGCGATGAAGACATCCGGCAGGATGGTACTCGCATAAGATGTCGAAAACATCGCCGTGCGCGTCGCGGTCGTGTATCTCAACCGGTTTGCCGAGCTTGTTTGCAAGCGCGAGCTGCGCGCGGAAAACCTGTTTCTGGGTCTCGCGATCGGGTACATCATAGTAATAGTCCAGCCCGATTTCGCCAATCGCGACCGCCTTGGGGTGTGCTGCCATGGATTCGATTCGCACAAGCCATCCGTCGGTGACTTCACCCGCCGCCTGCGGATGTACTCCGACGGCAGCATAGACAAAGTCATATTTCTCTGCGAGCGCGAGAGAAGCGCGGGCGCTTGGCTCATCGGAAGCGTTGTTGATAATGTAGTCTACGCCGCTTGCACGCTGGCAGCGGAAAACTTCGTCGACAAGTCCCTCAAAACGCGGATCATCATAATGGGCATGGGTGTCAAAAATATGAGCGTAAAGCATAAAAAAACTCCGATTCTGCAATGATTATAAAAGAAAAAACTGCTTTTCACTTTGGCTGCTCCTGCTTATAGGGGGACTTTCACTGAAAATACGGTTTGCAGCTCCGGATTAACGTGCAGCAAAAACGAATATGACAGATGCAAAGACAGAAAGCCGGGCGCCGGGAAGCGGTGAATGGCCAAAGTACCGCGCTTTTTTATGCGACAACAGGAAGCAGCAAATACAGCAGTCCAAGGCCGAGCGCAAGTCCTGCAAGAGAAACAATCGTGCTGACAAGCAGGCTGTATTTTCCGAAACGCCGCAGCGCCTCACCAAAAAACAGCAGGAAGAACAGGGAGAGTATATAAAAGACAAAATCCAACCAGGTTCCGCGCAGACCGTTTTGCCAAAGCCGGTATTGCAGAAGCGAAAAGGCGGCAAAAGGATAGGCGGAAAGCAGGGTTATGCCGATTAAAGTCAGGTATCGTTTTAAGGAGTGCATGGGTTGTCTCCTTTTTCCGGGATATTTAAATTAAATAAAAGAGCAATTGCCCGTCGACTCCTTTATAAAAGCAGCGGAATATTGAAAATGACCGGATAGCCGTTCATTTTGTATTGGAGAGGAAGGCATTTGCAAGCGGGACAGATAAGCGCGCGCGAAAACACAAGTCCGTGCAAGGCTGCGGCTGCCCGAAAAACAGCTGTCAGTTCAGACGGCTTTCCTGTGCAACGTGCAATTCGAAACAATGAAATAAAGCGCTTAAAAAGGGCGGCTTATTTTGCAGAGAGTTCTGAAGGTTTTAATACAAGGCGGTAAATCAGGGCAGGAATATTTGCCGCATAGCAGACAAACCCACCGGGTGTGCCGGTGGGTTTGGTTTTTTGCTCAGCGAATTCTTGAACCCTCAGGAACGGCATCGTCGATAAACGCGACCTTTGCAGCGTTTCCGCAATCCGAAGAGAGGATCATCCCTTCGCTGAGGACACCGCGAATTTTGCGGGGTGCAAGATTGCAGACAACCGGTACTTTTTTGCCGACAAGTTCTTCGGGTTTGTACCATTCGGCTATGCCGGAAAGAATTACCCGCTCGCGTTCGCCGTCAAACAATATGAATTTGAGCAGTTTGTCCGCTTTGGGAACACGCTCACAGGAAAGAACACGGCAGACGCGGATTTCCGCTTTCATGAAGTCGTCATAACTGATCTCGGGCAGATGCTCGAGTTCAGCGTTTTTGGCGGGTTCTGCTTTGGCGGCGCTGTGCTTGGCGAGATCCGCGAGCTCCTTGTCGAGATCAATGCGCGGGAAGAGCGGTTCGCCTTTATGCACTGTGAGCGCAGCAGGCAGCAGCCCATAGCGGCAGTCTTCGAGACCGCAGATTTCCGGCTGTGCGCCAATCTGTTCGCGGATTTTCGGTGCAGTCGCAGGCATGAACGGCTCCAGCACAATGGATACGGCGCGCAGTGCCTCGCACAGATTGTACATAACCGTTGCGAGCCGCGTGCGGTTGGCGTCGTCCTTGGCAAGGACCCACGGTGTGGTTTCGTCGATGTACTTGTTTGCGCGGGAGACAACTTTCATGATCTCTGCAAGTGCGTTGGGCAGCATAAGCTTGTCGATATTGGCGCCGACCGCGTCAAGCAAGCCGTTGATCATGCCGATAAGCTCATCATCCAGCGGATCGTTCTGCCGCTCAGTGGGCAGTGTGCCGCCGAAGTATTTTTCAATCATCGCAACCGAGCGGGACAGAAGGTTGCCGAGATCGTTCG
The DNA here is from genome assembly GCA_944385925.1 of uncultured Clostridia bacterium. Lineage (GTDB taxonomy): Bacteria > Bacillota > Clostridia > Oscillospirales > Ruminococcaceae > CALWZE01. Next base: position 9,027 of record CALWZE010000016.1, on the reverse strand, counting down.
CAAGGTCCGCGTTGATGCGTCCGATAAGGCTTTCGTTGCTGAATACGCCGTCATGGCCGAAGGGAATCTCGCGCATGAGATAATAACGGATGGCGTCCACGCCGTACCGCTCGCAGAGAACCACCGGGTCGACGACATTGCCCATGCTCTTGGACATTTTTCCGCCCTCCAGCAGCAGCCAGCCGTGGCCGAACACCTTTTTGGGCAGCGGAAGATCCAGCGCCATCAGAATGGCGGGCCAGATAATGCTGTGGAAACGGACGATCTCCTTCGCCATCAGATGCACATCCGCCGGCCAGTATTTTTCAAAATCGTGATAGCGGTCGTTTTCATAGCCGAGCGCGGTGATGTAGTTGGTCAGCGCGTCCACCCAGACATAGACAATATGACCGGGATCAAAGTCGACCGGAACGCCCCATGTGAAAGAGGTACGGGAAACGCACAGGTCATCCAGACCCTGGTTGATGAACGCGCGCATCTCATTGAGGCGGGACGCGGGCTGGAGAAAATCGGGATTTTCATCATACAGCTTCAGAATACGGTCCGCGTATTTGGAAAGCCGGAAGAAATAGGCCTCTTCCTTTGCCTCGACGACCGGACGGCCGCAGTCCGGACATTTGCCGTCCACAAGCTGGCTCTCGGTCCAGAAGGACTCGCAGGGCTTGCAGTACAGGCCTTTATATTCTCCCTTGTAAATGTCGCCTTTTTCATAAAGACGGCGGAAGATTTTCTGAACTGACGCCTGGTGATAATCATCGGTTGTGCGGATAAAACGATCATAGCTGATATTCATCAGCTTCCAGAGTTCCTTGATGCCGACGACGATATTGTCGACGTAAGCTTTGGGCGAAACGCCGGCTTCTTTCGCCTTGTCCTCGATCTTCTGACCGTGCTCGTCGGTGCCGGTCAGGAACATCACGTCATACCCCTGCATCCGCTTGAAGCGGGCGACAACGTCCGCCGCGACGGTGGTGTAGCTGTGCCCGATATGCAGTTTGTCCGACGGATAATAGATCGGCGTCGTGATATAAAAGCGCTTGTTATCCATTTCAAAACTTCCTTTCCTTCTGTACAGGAGCCTTAACCTAATTATTATACCCCGTCTTTTCCCTTTTGTCGATAGCGCCGCGCATATGCGGCAGTCCTGTCCGGTTTGTAGCGGTTGCCGGGAATTGGATCGGTCGGCTGAAGATTTTGCAGCTTCCATTTCAAGGTGAATCCCTGCGCGACCGGCTCAACCTGACCCTGATCATAGAGGTAGGATAGATAGCTGCGAACAGTGTGACCGACCAATGTGTACTGGATCAGATTCACAGGGGTGTGGTACCGCTCAAAAAGACGGGCGAGCAGTTCGTCCAGTCCGCACGGTACATGCAGGACGGCGAGTATGCTGCTTTTGATCTCGTGAATCATGGAGAGATTCTTCCGGCACAATTCCGGCAGATTGCAGGCAGCTGGAGCATGAGAGGGAACAAAGCGTTTTTCCGGCCTTGAAGCGAGCGCTTCAATGGTTGAAAGACTTGCGGCTATGTCATAAAGAAAGGTAATATGAAAGCGGGAAAGCATCTCTTCCCCTGCGAGCGCGTCGGCGGTGAACAGTACGCCGTCCGGGGTGCTTACCCCGATCTGATTGAAGGTGTGCCCGGGCAGCGGGATTATTTTCAGCATTTGAGGGCGTTGCGGGTCCTCAAGCGGCAGCACATGACTTTTCGGCACCATGAAATAGGCGCTGCGAAGCGGGGCGCTGGGATAGGCGCCGAAAAAAAGCGAGGGCTGCAGGACGGGATTTTCTGCAATTTCCCGCTCGCACCCGCTCGCAAAGATCCGGCAGCCGGTGCGCGCCTGAATCAGAGCGTTGCCGCCGATGTGGTCGGGATGCGAATGGGTGCAGATGATCGAGCGGATCCGCAGTCCCTGCGCGCGCATCAGTTCGAGCAGGGATTGCGCAAAGGATTCGGTCGGTCCGCTGTCAATCAGGCAGACGTCCCGTTCATTGAGGCGGTATACGCCGACGTTGGTCGAAGCCGGAATATAGTATGTATTGCCGCAAAGCGGCGTTAGCTCCAAAGGCATTTTTTTATTGCGCTCCTTTTAGGTTTACGCCCTATTTTAGCACTTTTTTTGAATTTCGGATATCTTTTGCAGGACGTCCGCCTGAAATCGAGTGCTTTTTCCTATTGTCTATGGTATTATTTTCTTATATGCGAGCGAAAGGATGAGAAAATGGACGCGGAAAAACGATTTGCAGTCCTGATCGACGCAGATAACGTGTCGGAAAAATATATAAAGTTTATTCTGGATGAGCTGAGCAACGACGGCGTTGCGACATACAAACGCATATATGGCGACTGGACCAACCCAAAACTCGGGTCCTGGAAGGCGGCGTTGCTGGACAATTCGGTCACACCGATTCAGCAGTATGCCTATACTTCCGGCAAAAACGCAACCGATTCCGCGATGATCATTGACGCGATGGATATTCTCTATACCGGCAGGGTGGAAGGGTTCTGCATCGTTTCCAGCGACAGCGATTTTACCCGTCTTGCGGTCCGGCTGCGCGAAGCCGGGATGTATGTGGTCGGCATGGGGGAGAAAAAGACGCCGAAACCTTTTATTGCCGCTTGCAATAAGTTCACCTATCTCGAGGTCATTGCGCAGAAAGGGCAGACACAGGCTGAGCCGGTTCCGAACCGCCAGGATGGGAAAAAGAAAAAGAAAGAAAACGATGAGCTTGCACAGGTGACCGAACAGATCAAGCTTATTGTGGAAGAGAATTCCGATGAAGACGGATGGGCCCATCTCGGCACGATCGGTACAATTTTGATCAAGCGGTCGCCGGATTTTGACGTGCGCAATTTTGGATATTCCAAGCTAACCCCCTTTATCCAGTCGCTTGGCTGCTTTGAGGTCAAAAGCGAGACCGTGCGCCCCGGCGCGGCCAAAGTGGTTTATCTGAAAGTTAAAAACTGAGCGGGTTATGTTTATAGATCAAAAAAGCGGAGCAGAAGCTCCGCTTTTTTGTTTGCGTCAGCACAGGCAACCCTTCACCAGCCGGCCGGAAAGGGCAAAGGGAATACATTGTCATTAAGAACAATTTGCTAAATGATAAGCGATATACTGTCTCCCGTTTTCAAACCGCCGGGAAAGTAAAGCGATTTTTCAACGGTCAAAGCGGGTGCAGGCATTCATACCCGGTACTCCGCAAAGGCTTCGTTTTGATAGCTTTTTGACAGCGTGCCGGGTTGAAGGTATGCGCCGGCGCGAAATTCAGGCAGGGGATCATTTTCAAGAAGTCGATGCGGCGCACGCCGTTCAAAATAGCTGAATACGCGCATTATTGCGCAGTGTCGGGCGCTGAATCGTCTGGCGGAGTCGGGCGGTTTTCAAAATCCGCGCCGAAACTGCCGCTGTCAAAGGGAGAACCCGGCATCATCCCGCCCGGACGCCCGCCCATATCCCCTGATGGACGGCCGGAAAAACTGGTTTCGCTGCCTATTGTCGCCATTGACTGGGCGTCGGCGGTAAAACTTCCCAGTTCCTGCTCATTGAGCAGTACGGTATACGTTTCGCCATCGGTGAAAACGGGGGAGACGAGCACAGCGTGCGCGTAGGATTTGGAAGAAGTCACCGTCATAACCGTATTGCCGGCCGAGTCCAGAACAGACAGGGTATCGGACGCGTCCGCCTGTTCCGACAGCCAGACGGTGACGCCGCAGACGCCGGACAGCGAACTGACCGTTTGAGCCATGCCGGCGTTGCCGGTCGCCGTCAGAGTGCCGCCGGTCATCTCAAAGCTGAGATCATAGTCCAGGGCGCTGTCGGCGCCGCTGACGGGGCCTTCGATCCGAATCTCACCGCCGGAAATCGAGACGGTGCCGTTGGAGTCGATTCCGTCTGCATCGGAATCGATATAAATTTTGCCGCCGGTAATGGTGAGAGAACAAACAGACGCCTGCGCCGCGTCTTCGGCGGCGCTTTCGGCTGTGCCGGGACGAGCCATTTCGCTGCCGGTTCCGTCCGCTGCATTCAGTCCGTCGTCATCGGATTGGATGGACAGGTCTCCGCCGCTGATTTCAATCTGCGCGGCCTCCAGCCCTTCATAAGAGTTCAAAACCGAAATCGTGCCGCTCGAGATGGAAAGAAAACTGTCCGCATGAACTGCGTCGTCCCCGGAGGAAAGATTGAGCACGCCGTCCGCAATTGTAATCGAGTCATTCGTGTGGACTGAATCGTCCGCACTGTCCACGGTTATATTGCCGCCGAGTATGGTGATTCCGATATCCGCTTTCAATCCCTTCATGCTGACGCTGTCTTCAAGCGACTGAGAATCAGTGCCGGATGCATCCGCACCGACGGCTCCGGACATTTCGGGCATATGAGTTTCCTGCTGCGTCTGCGCGGCAGCGGCGGCATTGCCGCCGCCCGTAGTGACGACGAGATCGCCGCCGGTAATCAGCAGATAACTGGTTGCCTCGATCCCATCCTGCGCCGCGTTTGCATTGATGCTGCCGCCCGCTATATAGATAAGACCCAGTCCGGCGTCGGTTTCATTATCCGACTGCAAAGCGTTCCCTTCGCAGTCAACGTTGATGGAGCCTTCCAGAATGCCCAGCCGGTCTTTTCCCTTGATTCCATTATTCGACGCCTGGACGATCAAAGTGCCGCCGGTTATGCGAAGATCATCCTTGGATTGAATCCCGTTGGACCAGTTTCCGGTCACGTACAGGGTCCCCGAACCGTTAATGGTCAGGTCATCTTTGGAAAAGAGGGAGGCGTTGGGCTCGTCTTCGCCCTCCGCCAATTGGTAGGTTTCGCCGTCGCTTAATAGATTGGTGCTGTCCTGCGCGAGGGTGATCACTGTTTTGTCTGCCTGCTGAATCCAGACGGCGGCGCTGGTGGAACAATTGATCTGCGCACCGTCCAGAACGATCCAGACCTTTCCATCCGCCGCGCTGTCAACCACCAGCTGGCCGTCGTTCAGCTGACCGGAAATATGATAAAGCCCGGGTGAATTAATGGTCACCGTGGTTCCGTCTGCCGAAGCGCCGCTGCCGGAAACCGATATTTGATCGCCTGAAAAAACGATTTCACAGGCCGATCCGGCCTCGGCCCAGTTGTCATTCAGATCATCCTGGTCAAAATCAACATAGCCGGCAAGATCGGCGAAGTCTTCCGCGGTATCTGCCGAATTTTCCGGAACGCTGTTTTCAGCAGATACAGCGCCGCAGCCGGCAAACAGGCTTATGCAACAGGCGCCTGTCAGCAACAGGGCCGTTAATCGCTTTAACATGAATATGCTGCCCCCTTTTCCTGCGTTCAGTAGCCGAAATCATATTCGCGCTGGGTCAGGGAAATGCTGAGATTCGCGTTCTGCGCACGCAGGGCGTCCAAAAAGGCCTTTTCATCCACAGCTTTGCGCAGCCGCACAACATAGACCATCTCAAACAGGGTGCCGAATTCGGCGGTTTTAATTTTGGTGCGGGTAAAGCGGCTGCAGTAGGTTTGCAGCGCGTCTTCAAAAACTCCGTTGAAGCTCAGCGTTTCCGGAACCATAATGCGAAGTGTCAGCGCCTGACGGCCGGGCTGCCCGAACTTTATAAACTCGAGCAAGATCATCACGGCGCACAGACAAAATGCAAACAGCGCGGCATATCCGATATAGCCGAGCCCGCAGGAAAGTCCCACGGCGACCGTGAAAAAGACGTAGGCTATGTCTTTCGGGTCTCCGGGCGCCGTGCGAAAGCGGATCAGGCTGAACGCGCCGGCAAGGCTGAACGCGCCGGCAACATTGCTGCCGACAAGCATGATGATGATCGCGATAATTGCCGGAAGCATGATCAGAGTAATGGGGAAGGTGGGCGCGTAGACCTCTTCCCGATGGGTCAGAAGGTAGCAAAGACTGATAAACAGTCCAAGACCGACCGAAGAGAAAAGCACGATCAGGGTTGTTTGCAAGTCGAGTGCGCCCGATGACTGAGATTGAAAGAGAAAATCAAACATAAGAACTCCTGTTTTGAGTGTTATTGATTGTTTTGTTCAAATGAGGAAGGAGATTTACACAAAAGCGTCCGCAGGCAAGCACGGGGGCGGCGGCATCGGCCGCAGGGAAATCACATGCGGCAAAAAAACGGCGCGCATCTTTTAAGCAGCGTCGATAACCTGCGAAAAGAGCATTCTCAGAATAAATGTGCAAAGCCGGATTATGCGGCCGGAAATCAGGCCTGCCGGAGCTGCCGCAGCCGCGCAAGCTGCCAGGCGCGTCCGTATTTGGAGTGGCTTTGGGAGAACAGATGTAATTGGCTGAGAACCGGCGACAGCCAAAGCGGCATTGCGCCGGGAACCTTGATTTCGAGCAGATAGCCTCCCTCTTCCAGAAGCGGTATGCGCAGAATTTCCGACGGATTGGGGCTTAATATTTCTGCGCAAAGAGCACAGTCGATCGTTGCGCGAAGTTCCGGACAGTCCCGCCCGAACAGCGCAAGCCGCCGGTAGTGGACCCTGGCCGCGGGCTGTAAAAGGCGGCCGCTGATAAAGTGCTGAATTTCGGTGAATATCTCACGGGTGACCGGGTCCTGAGTGCGCGGCACAATGCCGCGGCAGAGAAAATCTTCCGCTTCTCCGGCAGTGACCGGCGCTCTTCGTTTGCCGCCAAGTTTTCCCAGCTTCTTTTTATATTCCAAAAAGCAGGGCGTATCGGCGTTCAAAAACGGGGAATAAAAACGAAGGCGCAGCTTCTCTTTGAAGCCGGTTTCCAGCGCGCATCCGCGCACGATCTCATGCCCCGGCGTGTCAAAGTATAAATCCGTTATTTCATAGGTTTTTCCGTCCGGACAAAACGCATCGAAATCCATATGCGCTTTGAGAACCGGGAGAAGGGCTTCAAGTTGCGCTCTGTTTAAGAGATATTTGCGCTCATAGCGCCGAAAGGACTGCAGAATCATACAATTCCCTCCTGTGTGCAACCAGCTTATTGCACACGAATGAGCGCAGAATGAACTATATTTGACGTTTATGTGAAAAGTCAGGCTGACCGCCGGTCACCGAAAAATCATGCATTCTACCCCCGGGCGTTCATGATTTCATCACATTGCGGCTTTAAAGTTGCAGCCAGAACGAAAGGTCAACGCCCGGAAAGGAAAAAAGCGTTTGGAATTGATTTGGACCTATTGGCAGCGATTCCGTGATATGCGGCTGAGCAGGATGTGGATGTATGTCCGTCAGGTGCAGGCGGAAAGCGGAAAGAGCGCGCCGGTTATTTTTTTGGATATGATCTGGTGCTGCCTGCGATACGGAATCGGTTATCTTGAGTATCGAACCTTCGGGTTTGCCTTTCAGGACAATGCGCACAGGCGATCCTACATGACCATGCGGGACAATCACAGATTGTGCAAGCGTCTGAATGATCCTCAAAAACGAGGAATGCTGGAAAATAAGTTCGCATTCCTGCAAACCTACGGGCATCTGGCCGGCCGCGAATGGCTGGATTTGCGCAGCGGCAGTCAGGCTGATTTTGAATGCTTTTTGCAAAAGCACGGCACGCTGTTTGTCAAGACGCCGGATGGCTTCGGCGGACAAGGGGTGGAGAAAATCTGCCGGGATAGCGTAAAAGATATCGGCCAGCTTTACAATCGCCTGATTGCGGAAGGAAAGATATTGGCCGAACAGGAGATTGAACAGCACCCGAAAATGCGTGCGCTGTGTCCTGAGTCGGTCAACACGCTGCGCATCGTCACGATTGTAGAGCAGGGGCAGGTCCATGTCATGTATGTCATCCTGCGTATGGGAAACGGCAGGGGAAATGTTGACAATATTACTTCCGGCGGCATGTATGCGCCGGTTGATCGCAGCGGCGTTGTCTGCGAGGAAGCGTTTTGCGATAAAACCGGCTGTTTTTATGAACGGCATCCTGTAAGCGGCATGGCCATTCGCGGATTTGAAATCCCGCTTTTTCACCAGGCGATCAAGCTTGTAAAGCAGGCGGCGGAAGTTGTTCCCAGTGTCCGTTATGTCGGCTGGGATGTCGCAATCGGTCCCAATGCGCCTGTTCTGGTAGAGGGCAATACGCTGCCCGGCTTTTATATCCGGCAGAATTTCCGGCATCTCGGCGCGGATAAAATGGGAGCAAAACCTGATTTTACCGCGGTGCTGGGCGCTGAATTCTGATTTCGGATGTTTCTTTCGCTTAATTCCTCCAATTTCACTCTTTGGTTCTTGGTCCGGCACCGCAGAAATGGGTACCGGACCGCTTTTTTTATGCAAAAAACTTTACCGGAGATATAATGGAAAACCGGGAAAACTCATTAAGCGGCTGGCAGCCGGCCCTGCGCTTTTGCACAAATACGGCGGGATGAAAGCATGCCTTGGTTTGAATAACAGGGCGATTGGAAAACGGAATTCTTTACGACAGAGAATCTGCGCGGTCAGGACAGGCCCGGCACCGTATTTTGAAAAAGCGGGAAAAGGAAAAGAAATCCGGAAAGTTGGATTTCAGTTGATTTTGCGGGGGAATATGATATGATGAAAATAGTAAAACAGGAGGAAGCGAATGGAACGTCAGACGATTACTTTTGAACAGATCAAGGCTTCTGAAGAAATTGCGGTCTATATCCGTCAGGCGGACAGCACCATGAAGGCGCTGGGCTTTACCGAGCACAGCTTTGCGCATGTGACCAAATGCGCGCAGACGGCAAGCGATTTGCTGCTTGAACTGGGTTATGACGAGCATGAAGCGGAACTTGCGCGCATTGCGGGTTATATGCATGATATAGGCAATGCGATCAACCGCGCGGAACACGCGCAAAGCGGCGCGCTCATGGCCTTTTCCATTCTGGAAAGGATGGGGATGCCGTGCGAAGATATCGCTGTTATTATTTCAGCTATCGGCAACCACGACGAACACAGTGCGACGGCGGTCAACGCAGTTGCAGCGGCTTTGATACTGGCGGATAAAACCGATGTTCGCCGCTCAAGAGTCCGCAACCGGGACACCATTACTTTTGATATCCATGACAGGGTGAATTATGCGGT
>CALWZE010000015.1 GCA_944385925.1 uncultured Clostridia bacterium | reverse complement strand
CCATAGCCGAGGGAAACTGCACCGTGCAGCTGACAGGGCCGGACGAGATCAGCGCGTCGGTTAAAGTCACGGTAAATGCCGCGGCGCCGAAAAATCCGCTGGTCGTGCAGAGCGCCGAAATGATTGCTGATGAGGAGACGGTCATCCAAATAGAGGGTGTTGATGATCCCGCGGCGCAGGGGTATCAGTTCAGCTCGGATAACCCCGAGATTGCCGAAGTGGATGCCAGCGGCAAGGTAATCGCGCACAAGTCCGGCGTCGCAGTCATCACGGTCAGCGCGCCGGACGGTGAAATCTACACCTTCTCGGTTTCGGTTTATCTGTCCGAGCAGGAGCGGGACGAAGCGGTTGCTTCCGCGTCGAATAAAAATCCGGATTTCTCCAGCGCGGCGTCCGAGGCCGATTCGAACAAAAACAACGGAACGTCCGGCAATAACACCGGCTCGGCCGGAAGCAATACCGGTTCGACCGGTGGCAATACCGGTTCGACCGGCGGCAGCAGCGGCTCAACCGGCAGCACCGGAACGTCCAACAAAAAAATCTGCCCCGTGTGCGGCAAAGAGCTGGACGCAAACGGCAACTGCAACACGCTGCATACCTACACCGGTTATGGAGAAGCTTATTACAACGAAGCCGCGCAGGCAGTTTATGTGCGTTGCTTGATTTGCGGCCAGGAGTGGCCAAGAGACAGCATTCCCGGCGGTGCTTACAATTTTGCCAACTTCCATCTTAATCAGTGCCAGCGCGACAATATGCCGACCTATTTTGAATGCCAAATCTGCGGTGAATCGGTGCGCATTCCGGGTCTTGCAAGCCCCGAAGAAGAAAGCGCTATTATCAGCGAGCACGAGAAAAAACATGCCGGTTACCCACCTGAAACGACCTGGTATGCCGGATGTGTCTATTGCCATACGCAGGTCGTTGATACAAACGGCGAGCTGTCCTGCCCCACCTGCAACCGCGTCCTTGGCAGCGGGGAGGTTGTAAAAGTGCTCCCGGACGGCAGCACTACCCCTTATCTCTGATCGAAAAATGTTCCCGGAAAAATATATTCCAGTCCCGGAAATCATTTTCAGTCTCAGGAAAGTCCGGCATGCCTGCCAATTGAAAACCTAATTTTCAAAAAAATCCCTGCGCTTTCGGCGCAGGGATTTTGGCGGAGAGGGTGGGATTCGCCGTCTGCGCTCGCGCGCAGTCTACTCTCTCGCTCGCTGGCTCGCTCGACCTTTTCGGGCGCAGACCTCCCCGGAGGTCCGCTTTTCCCGAAAAGCCCTCTCGGGTTCGAATCCATTTTCAAAAAAATCCCTGCGCTTTCGACGCAGGGATTTTGGCGAAGATGGTGGAATTCGCCGACTGCGCTGCGCGCAGTCTACTCTCTCGCTCGCCGGCTCGCTCGACCTTTTCGGGCGCAGACCTCCCCCGGAGGTCCGCTTTTTTCCCGAAAAGCCCTCTCGGGTTCGAATCCATTTTCAAAAAAAATCCCTGCGCTTTGCGCAGGGGGCGGTTGGTTTATCGGTTGTCGGTGTCCCGCAGGGCACCGAGATAGCCTGCGAGTTTTTGGCGGGCGGGGGCGGACAGGGCGCGATAGCGGGCGAGCAGGCGCTGCTCGTCGTCGCACAGCGCTGCCGTGTCGCCGCAGCGGCAGTCGCTTTGGCCGAGGATGTAGTCGCAGCTTGCGCCGAACAGTTTCGAAAGGCGAAGCAGCATGGCGACGCTGGGATAGTGCTTGCCGTTTTCGTAGGCGCTCACCGTCTCCTGGGACACACCCAGCTCCACGCTCAGGCGCACCTGCGTCATTCCTCTTTCTTCCCGAAGCTGTTGTATGCGGTTGTGCATAAATTCATCACCCTGCTAAATCATACAGGTTCACTTGTAAAAATAAGCAGAATGTGCTATATTTCTCGCAGGTTTAACCTATATTTATGGAGGAAGTTACCATGAAATACTGTACAAACTGCGGCGTAAAGAGCAAAAAGAAGTTTTGCGACGCCTGCGACGCGAAACGAAACACTTCGCATAACTTCTGCGGCTGGTGCGGCGAAGCCATCCCCGAGGGGGCGCACCGATGCAAAAACTGCAAGGAGCCGATCAAGGAAAGCGCGGGGGCGAAAGTCGGTCGCGTGCTGTTCGCAGTCATCGAGTTTTTGCTGTTCGCGTTTTGCCTTTTAAACGCCGTTCTGTGGGCTCATGATCTGCCGTATACGATACAGTATGCGGGCAGCAGCGTTGTGCGGGCTGTTATCATCCTTGTTCTGTTCCTTCTTTCCGCTTTGGTGGTGTTTCCGCTTGTCCGCGGCTGGGTGCGCAGTGCCACGCCCGGGAAAAAGGGGCGCAGAGCGCTGATCAATGCGCTGCGGGTGATCTTGGCAGTGGCGCTGCTGTGGGGCGGCGTATATATGGGTTTTGTGACCAACGATATGGAAACGGATGTGAACCAGTGGGGGCATTCTATCAAGGCGGAGGCGCTCGAAACGTTCCACGAGAGATATGCATTAAAGAACGAGGACTCTTTCGTGCTGAATGACTGGCGTTACAAAGAAGTGCTGTCGGACACGGGGGATGTTTACTACATCGTTACGCTCGATTGGTCGGCGGAGAACTCTTTGGGCGGAATGACGCGGCAGGAGACGGTCATTACGCTGTGCTATGACGAAGAAACGGGCGAGTTGTATGCCCTGGATGACTGAAAACAGATTCGGTTTATGAAAAGCCGCCCCCTGCATTCGGCGCAGGGATTTTTGGCGGAGAGGGTGGGATTCGCCGTCTGCGCTCGCGCGCAGTCTATTTTCTCGCTCGCTGGCTCGCTCGACCTTTTCGGGCGCAGACCTCCCCCGGATGTCCGCTTTTTTCCCGAAAAGCCCTCTCGGGTTCGAATCCATTTTCAAAAAAAATCCCTGCGCTTTCGGCGCAGGGATTTTGGCGGAGAGGGTGGGATTCGAACCCACGGAATGTTGCCATTCGGCGGTTTTCAAGACCGCTGCCTTCGACCACTCGGCCACCTCTCCATTTCTGCATGGCAATTGCCATGCAGAATAGCGATTATTATTTTAACAAACTGCCGCAGCGGTTGTCAATCTTCCGCTGTCGGCAAGGTCACATGGTATAGTCAACAACCTCGCTGACTGCGCCGTGACGGATATAAACCCGCTGAACGCGGCGGGAAATGCCGCATAAGAGTTCATAATTGATCGTGCGCGCCGTGGCAGCCAGAGCATCCACCGAAATCGGAGAACCTCCCTCAAACAGGGTGACTACATCCCCCTCGTGCACTTCCACACCGGTAACATCCAGCATCATCTGATCCATACAGACCCGTCCGATTACCGGAACGACCTTGCCGTTGACATACGCCTGCCCCCGGCCGCTCAACGCCCGGGGATAGCCATCTGCATATCCGATCGGCACTGTGGCGACCCGAGTCCGTTTTTTTGCCTCAAAAGTGCAGCCATAACTGACCTTGTCGCCCTCCCTGATCTCTTTGACCATCGAGACGACCGTTTTAAGAGTCATGACAGGACGCAGCGGGAAATTGCGAATCGGCCGCCCGTTCGGTGATTGTCCATACAGAATAATGCCCGGACGCACCATATCGTGATGATACTCTGGATACAGGAGGGTGGCGGCGCTGTTGCAGCAATGTGCCATCAGGGAGTATGCGTTGTCCCGCAGCTCGTTGCAGACGGTCATAAAACGCCTGTGCTGGGCGCGTGTATACTCCCGGCCTTCTTCGCTGAGTTCATCCGCGGCTGCAAAATGGGTGAAAATACCGGTTATTCTCAGGGATGGCAGATAATACAGGCGGGAGATTTCGGTCATCAGGTCGTTTTCCCCACAGACGCGGAATCCTATCCTGTTCATGCCGGTATCCAGCTTGATATGTGCTTCCACCGTGATTCCCGCTTTGGCAGCCGCCTGCGCAAGCCTCTCCCCGTATTCACAATCCAGAAGCGTTTGGGTTATGTTAAATTCAAACAGCTGCCGGACATTTTCCACCGGGGTATGGCCGAGAATCAGGATATTGCGGGTAATCCCGGCTTTGCGCAGCGCAATTGCCTCATTGATATTGGATACGCCGAACCAGTCCGCGCCGCAGCGCTCCAGCGTCTGCGCCACCGGCGCCGCACCGTGGCCATAAGCATCCGCCTTGACAATCGCCATAAATTTGGTCGTTGGTGCAAGCAGGCCACGGATAAGCCTGTAATTGTGCTCCAGATTGTCCAGATTGATCTCGGCCCAGGTACGCTTGAGCTGACGCATTTCGCTCACTCCCTTGATTTTTGGCCCCGCATAACGCAAAACCCGCTCGAAAGCGGGTTTTGCGCGCGGGAACTGTCAGCCCGCGCGAAACGGGCCCTTGATTATTTTACCGGATGTTGTCGATGTGACGGGGAATACCGTCCACATAAATATCAGTCAGTTCGCCAAGGATCAGCGGGCGGACATAATCGATAAACTGCTTGGTGACATAATCGCCCTCTTCGTTGATCCAGCCGCGGGGAACGTCTTTTTTATAGTTGGCAACCAGGTGAACGTCGCAGCTGCCCATCGTGCTCTGATAAGGCTCCTCGTCCACACGCTCAATGATGATGACCTTGCCGGACTCGCCTGCCGCCGCTGCGCGAACCGCGGCAACACCGACATGAAACGCCTCGTTGACATCGGTCTCAGACTGCAGGTGAGCAGCGCAGCGCTGCAGCGAGCTGAACTCGATCGCGCGGACCTTGCATCCAAGGCGCTCATTGATGACCTCGGCAAGAACACGCGCAGTACCTGTCAGCTGCTTGTGGCCGAAAGAATCGGTGGTGCGGCCAGCGGTGTCGGTATACTCGCAGACATACTTGCCGTCAGCAGTCCGGATACCCTCCGAAACGCAGACGATTACCGAACGGCGCTCTTTCTGAATTTCCGCAACACGCGCGATAAATTTGTCCATATCAAAGACAAGCTCCGGCAGATAAATCAGATCCGGGCCATCGCAGTCCGGTCCCTTGCTCAGAGCAGCGGATCCAGTCAGCCAGCCGGCGTCGCGGCCCATGATCTCGATCACGGTCACAACGTCCATGTCGTTGACCTTGTTGTCCCGGATAAGCTCCTTGACCGAAGTTGCAACGTATTTTGCCGCCGAACCGAAGCCGGGGGTATGGTCGGTTACGACAAGGTCGTTGTCAATGGTTTTCGGCACGCCCATAAACTTGATGTCGCTGCCGATACGCTCAGCATAGATGGTCAGCTGCGCGATGGTATCCATCGAGTCGTTGCCGCCGATATAGAAGAAATAACCAATCTCAAGTTTTTCCAGAATCTCGAACAGTTTTTTGTAAACCGCCTCATCCTTGTCGACTTTCGGCAGCTTATAGCGGCAGGAGCCAAGAAAAGCCGACGGGGTGCGCTTAAGCAGCTCGACGTCAACGTCATTGCGAATATAGTCGCTGATGTCAACATACCGCTCCTGCAAAAAGCCTTCGATTCCGTTGCGCATACCGTAAACATGCGGCGCACCGAGTTCTTTTGCGGTTGTAAACACACCCGCAAGGCTGGCATTGATGACCGATGTTGGACCGCCGGACTGACCGACGATAACGTTCTTGTTCATTATACTCTCCTTCAATTTACAAAATCCCTGTTGACGGGCGCATCCTCCCCCAGATGCTGGTAAACCGTCATTTTGGGGAATCACAGCGTTCTCGCCCAAACTCCCCATGATACTGAAAGTATAGCATATCGCCATGCATTTTTAAAGAGAAAAAGTCCGATACTACTATAAAAAACATCTGGATTCGGGATTTATTTGCCCGAATCCGCCGCCAAGGAAAGGAGCTATCTTATGAACGCGAACGAGGAGCTTTTAGTTGCCATCCACAAAAACGCTGAAATGGGCAAAACCAGCCTGGAAAAACTTGCGGAAAAATGCGAAAATCACAATCTGCAGGAACTTATATCCAGACATCATGACGAGTACAAGCGCATTTATCTCGCTGCCGATACGCTGCTTAAAGACTGCGAGGGCAATGATGCCGGCGTGCCGGCCGCTGCGCGCATGATGAGCAACATGATGCTGGACCTTGCCGCCATGAAGGATCATTCCACCGCCAATTTTGCCGATATGATGCTGAAAGGCACCGACAAAGGCATTGAGGAGATTGAAGAAGCAATCGAGAAGTATGGATGCACGGTAAAGCCCGAAGTGCTCAATCTTGCAAAAACCCTTCGCAGTTTCCTGCTGCAAAACAAGTCCGAGCTTGTCTCTCTGACCAAAAACTGATTCTGCCGGAAACACTTCGAAAAAGCACAGGCGGAAACTATCCGCAGTAAACGCTGAACGGAAATTTTGAATTTATCGTTTTGCGGGTGAATTTCTCAACAAACTTCAGCAAAAAGGGCTGTCCGGAAAATTCCGGACAGCCCTTTTTTATATGTTTATACCCACTCCCCGCCGCCGGGATTTTCTTCCTTTCTGTCTTCGCGATCCGGAAAAATTGCGTAAAAGACCGGAATGGTCAGAAAGATAATCCAGCCCGGATGCCAAAGCCCCCATACTACGCCCATGCTTATATAGACGAAAGCGACAAAAACCGGATAAGCAAATTCCGAAGGGTCCCGCCGCTCATAAGCACTGATCGCTGAATCAAAAACCGGCAACGCTAAAAACAACACCCATGCCGGATGCCATGCACCTTTTAAAAAGCCGAGCAAAAGAAAAACGATCGTCACAATAACCGGCACAGGCAGCCTTTTAAGAATTCTCATTCGCCGGCTGCCCCTCTCAGTCTGTTCCCGCGGCTGCGTCAGTGGCTCAGATTGTGGCTGTCGTTCGATTTCTGCCGGCTGTGCGTCGAGCATCTCGTCGATCGCAATCCCATAAAGTTTCGAAAGCAAAATCAGGTTATCCGTATCCGGAGAAGCCTCTGCCCTTTCCCATTTGCTGACCGCCTGGCGGCTGAGTCCAAGTTTTTCCGCAAGCTCTTCCTGTGAATACCCATGCGCCTTGCGCAGCTGCACAAGCCGGTTCGCCATTTTTTCTGTCATCCTGCCATCCTCCCGAATCGGTTTGAGTTTCTGCCAAGATTCTAACTTTTTGTTCGGCCGCGCGCCAGCGATTCTGCTTTGCAAAAAGCGCAACTTTTGGTTGCGGGGCGAAGAATGCAGAAAAATCGGCCTCGTTTGACCCATATGCGCAGAAAAAAATCGGGCGGAAAATAGCCGGTTTTTGAGCTGCCTGCTGTTTTCCGTCCGATTTGCAGACATCCGCATTTTTACCGCTTCATTCGCTGCGAATTGTCTGCCTTATTATTCATTCCGCCCGCTGAATATCGGTTGTTTCAACTTCCTCAATCGTCGGAATGGAGTCGGACGCGCCCGGGCGGCTCACAGCAAGGGAAGACGCCTTGCTCGCAAGCTCCAGCGTACGCTCGACGCTTAAGCCACGCGCAGTACAAGCAAGGAAGAAACCTGCAAAAGTGTCTCCCGCCGCTGTTGTATCCACAACCGGAACATTATATATTCCATGCCGCGCAGTCGTTGTGCCGTCACTGTAGAGAACTCCCTGTTTTCCCAGTGTGAGCACTACTATGCTGCCCGGATATTTTTTATGCAGTGCTTCACAGATTGCCTGAGGCTCTTTCTCACCGGAGAGTTCATATCCCTCTATCTCGTTGAGAATGAACCATTTCACATATTTCAGCGAAGGAGAATTGCGCAGCGCTTCATTGATGGGGGAGGGATTCAGCGCCACCTGCATTCCCTGTTTGGCCGCACGCTCGATGGCATAATCCAGGTTGCTGATCTCGTTCTGGAACAGCGCAATGTCGCCCTGTTCAAACTGCGACACGACATCGTCGATAAACGGCGGGTCGATCGTCTGGTTTGCGCCGCCGAAGATTATGATGCAGTTCTGTCCTTTCGGCTCTACCTGGATGATCGCGTGTCCGGTCGGGACGGTCGGATCGACAACAGTGTAAGCCGTGTCCACGCCGCTTTGCGCAAGCCGTTCACGCAGCACTTCTCCATCCGCACCAACCCGGCCCGCATGAAATACCTGCGCGCCGCCGCGGCTGAGTGCGATAGACTGGTTAAGTCCTTTGCCGCCGCAGAAATTCTCCATCTTCGTTGAAGCAATGGTTTCGCCCGCACGAACAAAATGATCAACCGCGTAAACGTGATCCAGGTTCAGCGAGCCAAGCGAGAGAATCTTCATAGCCACTATCCTTCCTTTTTTTCAATATGCTTTGTTAAACAGGTTCTGCGAATATCTGCAAGCTGGTCCGATGTCAGTCCAAGCTCCTGCACAAAATATTGTTCGACATTGGGATAACGACTGTCCAGCTCATCCAGCGTACTCTCTATGGACGGCTGACGCACCGAGAGGAAGGATTCGATCGCCTCCCCCAACTCAGGGTGTGCGTCCAGCATGCCGCGCAGACTGTCCATCGTCTTTTGAATAGACGCCGCACAGGCTTCGCGGGTCAGAAGGTAATCATACACGATGGTTTCGCGCGGCACCCCAAGCAGCCGCAAAATCAATGCGGCTGCCACACCGGTTCTGTCCTTTCCGGCCGAACAGTGAAACAGCAGCGGCGTCTGGTGCGCCGCAATACGGGCAAAAAGCTCGCGGTAAGCCGCCGAGCCAAACGCCATTACCCGATACTGCTCAGCGAGCGCCTGCGCCGAATCCAGCGCCTTGTCCGTACTGCCCGCCACAAGATCGGCATAAGTATAATGGAAGCATTTGTTTTTTTGCGCGATCGGCTGCGTATTAAGGTATTCTATCCCGGCAAATTCCGGGTCTTCCCGCCCCTCAATTTCGTTCGCGACCCTGAAATCAACGATCAGACGAATTCCCAGCTTTTCAAACGCTTCGCGCTCGCTCGCGCTGAGTGAGCACAGGCGGTCGGAACGGTAAAACAGGCCGTATTTGACAAATGCAGTGCCGTCCTCGGTCTCATAGCCGCCGATATCCCGCAGGTTGGGCAGGCTTGGAAGCATACCCAGCCTCTGGGCGGTGACGCTGTAGCTTCCGTCGGTCATTATATGGAAGTAAACCCGCTTTCCGGGCGCCGGGTCGGCGAAACGTATTGTTTGCTCAAATCGGCCCAGCTCATTGTCATCGCAGAAGCCGTTCGGATAAAGCGACCAATAAGCCATATGATTTCCCGGCTGCGCAGCGCGCAGCTCATAGGCGCCGTCCGCAAGCCGAATTGTCGTAAAGCGCTCGATTGGTTTCATTCTTTCAGCCTCCATAGAAAACCGTCTTTCCTGTAGTCCAAAGTTCAGCGCCCTGCCCGCTCATTTTTCACAGTCACCGGTGATTTCCGGATTGTTAGAAATACATATAAAGCTGACAGGGCAGCATCCCGTTGTAAAGCTTGCGCCTTCTGACCGCTTTTCGGCCGATGAGGCGTTCAAATTCGGGATGACTGCTGATCATATAAAGTCCTTTGAAGGTCTGTTTAAACAGTCTTTTTCCGAACTCAGTATAAAGCCGTCCAACAGCCTGATCGTCCATCAGTCGTTCCCCATAAGGCGGATTCGCCAGAATGAGGTCATTGGCCTGGGCGGCCAACTCTCTTGCATCCGCTTTTTCAAAGCTCACGCAGTCCGCTACGCCGGCGCGCTGCGCATTGGCCTGGGCCGTCTCGATCGCCGCCGGGTCAATGTCGCTTCCAAAGCCGACAAAATCCGCATCTGAACGAATCTGCGCGCGCGCTTCCTCTCTCGCCTGCCGGAAAACGGGCGCCCCGCCAAGGAAGTCGTAATTCTCGGCCGCAAACGGGCGGTTAAGTCCCGGCGCCATATTTTTTGCACGAAGCGCAGCTTCGATCACCAGCGTTCCGGAGCCGCAGAAAGGATCTACCACGCAGCTTTCCGGGAACACCCGCGCAAGGTCGCAGATGCCCGCCGCCAGCGTCTCCTTGATCGGCGCCTCATGTAGCAGCGGCCGGTAACCGCGCTTATGCAATCCGTCTCCGGAGGTATCCAGCATCAGGGTGCAGATGTTTTTCACAATGGAAAACTGCACGCGCTTGGTCACTCCGCTTTTTTCGGTTAAAAAACGGGTTCCGTGATCCTGTGCCAGCCGCTCAACCAGCGCTTTTTTGAGCACCGACTGGCAGGCAGGCACGCTGCTGAGCTGGCTGTTCATGGTATACCCCTTGACCGGAAAAGCATCGTGCCGGCCAATCAGTTCCCCCCAGGGCACGGCTCGCGCGCCCTCAAACAGCTCATCGAAACTCGCCGCGGGATACTGTGCTAGCACCAGCAGCACACGTTCCGCTGTCCGCAGCCATATATTTGCCCGGGCAATTCCCGCGCCGTCTGTCTCAAACGCGACCCGGCCGTCGCTTGCCTGAACCTTCTGCATTCCGAGCTTTTTCAGTTCAAAGGACAGCACCGATTCAAGTCCGAATCCGCAGGTCGCGACCGCGCTGAATATGTTCAATCTATCTTCCTCCGATCCTATCTGAAAAGTGCCGCGGCCAATTTGACCGCGGCACCTGTTTGACGCTGCCTTTAAAGGACAGTATACCTCAGATTTCCGGAATTAACAAGCCATACTGTCCGTCCCGGCGTTTATAAATTACCTTAAGCTCGCCGGTATCGATGTCCTGGAAAATAAAGAAGCTGTGACCGAGCATTTCCATCTGCAGCACTGCCTCGTCCACCTTAAGCGGCTCGACCGTAAAGCGTTTCTCACGCGCAATCGTATAATCCACCTCGGGGAATACCGCGTCAATTGTCTGCTCTTCCACCTCGACCGCAGCGCGCTTGATCCGCGCGCCCAGCTTTTCTTTATTCTTAACGATCTGTTTGACGATCAGATCGACCGCGTCGTTAAAAGCGGTTTCCATATCCGGCGCCGATTTCTCAGCGCGGAAATAAAATCCCTTGCTTTTTACCGTAACCTCCGCTGTCTGCCAATCCTTCTCGACCGTTACGGTGACCTGCCCTTCCGCGTCGTCGTCGAAGAACTTGTCGAGCTTTTTCATCCTCTTTTCGGCCATGTCGATGAAATTCTGTTTGAGGGTGACCTTTCGGCCCAACATTTTGACCTTCATCTGTTCTGCCTCCTTGCGGAATATAGTCGGGAACTTCTTCCCATCTCAATTGTAACATTCTGTAATCATAAAAAAAAGAGATAAACTGTAAATAAAAGCACTGTTTTTTTGTGCAATCAGCGTGATTATCCGCCGAATAATTTAATAGTTTTGTGCACAGTTCGACCTTTTTCCCACCATGCAAAGGATAAACTGTAAGAGCATTCCCTCTGTAATCTTACTTCTTTTTTGCCGCTGGAAGATTCCAGCGGTCTTTTTTTATACAACTTAAAAGGAGACGGGCCCTTTTCGAGCGCTTAAGCGCACACTCATTGATTAAAATCCCAATCCATACTTCCGCTTGCTTTCCACTGCGGCACGATCTGCAAATGAAATTATTTTGCCAAAAATTCCTAAAAATAAAAAAGCAGCATACCGCTGCTTTTTTCACAAATTAGTCTCCCGCTATATCTTCAAAAACCCGCTCATCCGCGGCGGCATAGCCCAGCTTCTCGCGCGCAATGCGCTCGATATATTCCGCTTCGCCGCCGCCAAGAACGACACGCGCTAATTCGTCGTTTTCCAGCTGTGCGGCATTGATCTGCTCAACGATCTCCTCGAGCTTCTGTTTTTCCTTATAAATCTCTATTTGTATGCTGACGATGGAAAAAACAAAATATATGCAGATAAGGGTGCAGACAAAGAGCACCAGCTTACGTCTGCGTATAAGCTTTGAGCGGTTTCTTTTGTCCTCTTTCGGGGTTGCCATTTTGCTGTTCTTCCTTTTTTTGTTTCCGTCTGCGTTTTTTCTCTTTGCGCTGATTATAACGCAACTGCCTTCGGTTTTGCAAGCGGGTATGCACACGCATGCAGGGCTGCATGATTCCCTTCTGCCAAATCCAGCGCAGCGGCGCCAGCACCCGGCACACAAGCTTTTTCAAAGCGTTAACTGCGCGCTTCACCATACCTGCAAAGCAGAAAACATAGGCCGCTGCACCGGCGGCAAATCCCGCTGCCAGATACCAGCGTACAACACCGAGCGAGGTGCGGCCAACAACAAAACAAAAGCAGACAAGGCCGGCTGCGGCAAAAAACAGCAGGTGCATCACCCAGGCAAGGAGCACCTGTTTGCGCGGAATTAACAGCGTCATCAAATGATAACAGAACCACAGGACCAGCGAAAGCCCCATTGCGGCCAACGCGTCCTGAAGCTGTACTGCGGCATCAAGCTGAAGCGCCGTCATTTCAGGAGCCTTGAGAAAAAGGATTCTGTTTTGGAGCGGCGTTCAAAATATTGCAGCGCCTCGATTCCGCCTTCCAGAAACAGGTTGCCGGACGTTTGGTCAAAGCTGCTGATGTGCAGCTCTGCGCCCTGAATGACCAATCTGCCCCAGTCACTTTCCAGCACAACGCTGCTTGCATCATAACTGCTTACTTCACTGATTCCGCTGATCCGCACGCTTTTGCGGTCCTCGATGGTAATGGCGTGCTTTCTGGGCTGCGCAGAAGTATTTTCAGCCATTCTTCCGCCCTCCTTTTCGTCCTCTTCTCTATAAAGATATGAGGGCGAAAGGGAAGCTTATTCGTCAATCAGCTCATACATTTCCCGCGCAGTGTCCTTGCCTACTTTTTCATCAACCGACAGAACCTTCGCCTTAATTTCCCGGTTTCCCATCGCTACCTCGATCACATCCCCGACCTTGACCGTATAGGAAGCTTTTACAGGGCGCCCGTTGACCTGCACGCGGGAAGCGTCGCAGACCTCATTGGCGACCGTTCTGCGCTTGATCAGTCTGCTGACCTTCAAAAATTTATCCAACCTCATAAAATCATTCCTCACAACGCATTTGTATTTCTAATAACATAGCCGGACGGCTGTCCTTTTTTGCCTGTGCACCGATTAAAAAACGATCTCCCCGCCTTTGCCCCTCCCATCCATTTCCGCTGGGTTTCCACACAGACGGCAGCGTTTTAGCTGTGTCCGAGTTTCCCGTCCATCATTCAGCCATTCTCACTATGCACAAAAGTCCCCAAAGCGCTTTGCTTTGGGGACTGCTTTTGCAGAGATTTAACGCCTGCTTATTTCGCAACAGCTTCCTTGAGCGCCTTGCCAATCTTAAAGACCGGAACAGTCGTTGCGGGAACCTCGATCTTCGCCTTGGTCGACGGGTTGATGCAGGTACGCGCAGGACGCTCCTTGGTCGCGAAGGTGCCGAAACCGACCAGCTGGATCTTGTCGCCCTTTACCAGAGTCTCGGTGATCGCCTCAAAAGTTGCGCTGACCGCCGCGTCAGCGTCCTTTTTGGAAAGGCCGGCCTTTTCGGCAACCACTGCAATAAGTTCTGCTTTCGTCATGTTACAAATCCTCACTTTTTGTTTTCCGGCGTGTTTGCGCCGAGTTTTTGTTTTGCTTCATCCCACAGCCCATTGAGGGTGTCGATGTCTGCGTTTTTCATGTCGATGCCGCGTGATGACGCAAGCTGTTCGACTATCTCAAAGCGCCGGACAAATTTGTCGCAGGCACGTTCGAGCGAGCGTTCCGCGTCGAGTTTTTTGAAACGGGCTACGTTGACCGCCGCAAACAGCAGATCGCCGAGCTCCTCCTCGACGTTGGTGTCGGCCTCGACCGCCGCGCTGAGCTCTTCCAGCTCGCTGCGCAGATCGTCAAGCGCCATCTGGACATTCGGATAATCAAATCCAACATAGCCGGCCCGCTTCTGCACCTTCTGGCTGCGCATCAGCGCAGGCAGGGCAAGGGGGACGTCGTGAACTGAATCCGCCCCGGTTTTCTGGCTTTTTTCGACCCGTTTGATTGCCTCCCAGTTGGTCAGCACAGTATCGCTGTCCTTCGCAACCACCTCGCCGAAAACATGCGGATGGCGCAGCACCAGTTTTTTACAGATGCCGTCCGCTACCTCGTCGATGCCAAACCCGCCGCTTTGCTTTTCAATCTCGGCATGCAGCGCAACTTGCAACAGCACGTCGCCCAGTTCCTCGCACAGCAGCGTTTTGTCATTTTTATCGATCGCATCCGCCGCCTCATAGGTCTCCTCGATGAGGTTTTGCCGGATACTTTCGTGGGTCTGCACCCGGTCCCAGGGACAGCCATGCTCCGGGTCGCGCAGCACATGTACCAGCGCGATCAGGTCGTTTACCGTATACGATTCTTTGATTTCGAATTTTTCCATAGGCCCTATTTTACCGTAATATCCGCATCTTTTCAAGTATTCTGCAAATTTTCCCGCCGCCGGGAAGCCCGAGCACATCTTCCCTTTCAATCGCCCTTAAGAGGGCCAGCGCAATAAGATAGACAATGCCGCCGATGCCGATGGCGCCGACCGTTGCGAGCTTATCCGAAATAGACAGGAAGCGGGTAATGAGGTTGTACCCCAGCATTGCCGTCGCGCCGCAGAGCGCGCCTGCCAGCAAAGGTTTGACAAAAATTCCCATTACGCTGAACCGGATACCCGTGATGCGGGAAAGAATAATAAAGCTTGCAATCATGATAAACAGGAAGCAGAGCAGATTGCCCATCGGCGCCGCTTTTATGTTTAATTCCGGAATCGCAACCAGTGTATAGTTGGACGCCAGTTTGATAATGCCGCCGATAATCATCAGATAAACCGGCACGCTGTAACGTCCCACTGCCTGAAGCAGCGCGTTCATCGGGTTGACCACCGCAACAAAGATTGCGGCAATGCCCAACAGCGACAGCATCGGAACGACAAGCTGTGCGCCGACCGGCGTCTTGGCGCCGTAAATCAGATCGGCGATCGGGCCTGCGAGAAAAGCAATGCCCATTCCGCAGGGTGCGGCAATCAGCATGGTTACCCGCATCATGGATTCCATGTTGACCCTGGTGGCTTTTTTATCACCCGCGACCCAGGCCGAGGAAACGTGAGGCAGCGCGCTCATGCCAAAGGAGCCGGTAAGACTCGGCACGAGGTTGAACAGGGTGATACCCAATCCGTAAACGCCGTAAAGATAGTTCGGCAGCTGTTCCGCCGTGCGTTCTGCCAACTCCAAAACGCCGCCGTGCGAGGCATAAAGCGCCTGCATATCGGTTTCAATCACCAACCGCAGCCGGCCAAGCACCGAATAGTTGTCGATCAGGCCGGTAATCGAGACAGCGGCAGAGCTGAGCGCGATGGGAAGAACCACCCGACAGATCTGTTTGAGCAGATAACGGTTGGAATGCGCCTTGGGGCTTTCAATGAGCTGAGATGCCCGCACGCCATCTCCGACAAACCACCCGCGCACAACCAGAAACAGCCAGCCTGCAAAGGTGGACATACTGACGCCGAAAATGGAACCCGCGGCAGCCAGCGAAGAAATCATGACATCTGCCGCAGCAGCGTCCGGCATTACCTGACCAAGCACCGTTCCGGCAGCCGCATATTCGGCAACGAAACGCGCTTTCATAAGATACGCGCCGCCAAGGCCAAAGGCCGCCTTAAAGAGCACTTCGACGACCTGTGAAATCGCGGTCGGCGTCATGTTCTTCATGCCCTGATTGTACCCTCGATGGGTGGACATTAAACAGCTGAACAGCAGCGACGGCGCTACCGCCAGCACGCAGTAATAGGCGCCGACATTGTCGATGGATTCCACATAGGGTTTGGCAAGCAGCGCCAGCACAATGGCCGACACCACACCCATAACGCCAAAAAAGACAGTGGATACGCGGCGCACCTGCCGGATATCCTTATATCGCCCTTGACTTGCATAGCTGGAAACGATCTTGGAAACCGCAACTGGGAACCCGGTTACGGCAAGGGAATAAATCGTTGAGTACAGATTGTACGCCGTTGTGTAAAACCCGTTGCCATCTTCGCCGATAATGGCGATCATCGGGAGCTTGTAAAGTGCGCCGACGATTTTGACGATCACCATCGCCAGTGTCAGTACCAGCGCGCCTTCAAGCATGCTCTGTTTTTTCTTAGCCAATTGCTTATCCGCCTTGTAAACCTGATTCGCATCCGAACGCGGCCGACCAGCCTTTGCGTCCGCTGCCTGATTTGAAAACTAAAAATCAAAGAGACAGGGAGAGCGGTCATACCCGCCAACAGCGAGCCTGAACTGCATCTCCCTGCATTTTACACATTCCCTGTTCGGTTCCGGTCGCCGCGCGTCAGAATTTGACGCCGCAGTTGCCGCAAAACTCAGAACCGTCCATTCTCGGCGCGCCGCAGGCAGGACATTTCGGCGCATCCTTTTCAGCCGCTCTTTCAGCGGCCTCCTT
This sequence comes from uncultured Clostridia bacterium, assembly GCA_944385925.1. Taxonomy (GTDB): domain Bacteria; phylum Bacillota; class Clostridia; order Oscillospirales; family Ruminococcaceae; genus CALWZE01. The sequence continues at coordinate 3,335 of CALWZE010000015.1, read as the reverse complement.
CTCTTCCTGTTCCCTGAGCTGCTGCTCTTTCTCCTGCAGCTCGCGGATGCGGGCGTTCAGCGCGTCGGCTTTGCCGACAAAATCCTCTTTAGCGCCCGCATCAACGCCGCCCTTTTTCTCCGCTTTATACATGTATTCGCCGTATTCTCGGTAAAGGTCTTTCAGATCGTTCTGCGCCTGTACAATGCCCAGCTTGATCTTTCCGCGATCATACAGCTCTCCTGTCGTTTTGGCGACTGTTTGGCCGACATTTTTTGCCGCATTTGCCACTTTATCCAAAAAATCCATATTTTGCACTCCTTTCAGCAAAAGCACATCAGGATCCTGTTATTTTGCCTTTTCTCACTCATTATATAAGCCCATGGAAGGTTTTTCAAGTAAGATCTTCCAATTCCAATCCGCCCAAAAATTCCCTGAGCATTGAGTTTTTGGGGATTTGCTGCATCTCTACCGGCTCAAAAAGTTCAAACAAACCGCACAGCCGCAGAAGGTCCGCGCGTCCTGCGCTTTCCGGCTGGGTCCTGAGCTGCCGCATGATCGGCAGCATCGCGCAGGGCTCATAAGGGAAAGAGGTATCCAGCAGCATATCTACGATCGGTTTGAAAGGTTTGATCCACCTTTCCTCCCCTTTTGCGATGCTCCGCCACAGTTCCAGCGTCGCGCCGGCGGTTCGGCCCCGGAACAGATTATCCCGAACCATTCGCCGGGTGATGCGAAGATCCCTTGTATTCAGCACACGGGTCCCGTTCTGATAATATTCCGTACGCAGTCCGACATACAGACGGTAAACCGCCTCCTGCGGGATGCTCTGCGCAAGCTCGGGATTCAGCGCATGAATTCCCTCAATAATCAGTCTGCCGTTCTTTGGCAGCACAAGCGGCCGCTTCTCGCTTTTGCGATGCTGTTTTTCAAAGTCAAACTGCGGCAGCATGCATTGTCCTGTTTTGAGCAGGACCTCCAGCGTCTCATTGACGCACTCCTTATCAAGCGCGCCGAAATGCTCAAGATCCGGCTCTCCGTTCTCGTCTTTGGGATAGTCCTCGATATTGCGGAAAAAGTCATCCAGCGAGATCACCTCTGTCGGGGTTCCCTGCCGCCGCATCGCCATCGCCAGCTTAAGCGCAGAGGTGGTTTTTCCGCTCGCGGAAGGACCGGAAACCATGACAAAGCGGCTGTGTCCGGCAAGGATCAGCGACGCAACCCGGTCTACCCGCTGCTCATATTCCCGCTCCCATTGCAGCACAAGGCCGGGGTCCCGGCGAATCTGCTGGTCCAGTTCACTTATTTCTATTTTTGTTTTGGGCTGAAATTCATACTTCATGATAAAACTCCGCGATTCCCTTTCTGCGCGCAAGAATTTCCTCAAAGCCCTCAATATATTCCTTAGGATATTTATAGTTGAATATCCGCTTAATCAGACCAGTTTTCTGATTTTTCAGCTTGGTCACCGCGCCGGCGCCGCACGCGATTATCGTGTGCAGCTCGTCCATTATATATACGTTATAAAGGCAGTCCCTGCCGGGCAGCGCATAGCCTGTATTCTCCAGGCTGTCCACCGTGCCTTTCTGCTTGTACATATAATAGGGGGCGTAGCCCTGCTGGGTCAGCCGCTCAAACGCATGATCCACCATCGCGGCCGCGTCGGCGCCGCCGCTTTGCTTCTCTTCGGTAAGATTGGAGGCGCGTTTGAGGGTGAGCGCATGAACTGTAATGTTCTCGGGCCGCATACCGAGAATCCAGTCCAAGCTGTGCGCAAAGCTGCTGAGATCATCCAGAGGCAGTCCGGCGATCAGGTCGGCGTTGATATTGTCAAACCCGAGACGCCGCGCCAGCGCATAGCTGTGTTCAATATCCTGTGCGGAGTGCCTGCGTCCGATGGCGTCCAGTACCCGCGGATTGGCCGTCTGCGGATTGATGGACAGCCGGCTGACGCCTGCGTCCCTGAGCACCCGCAGTTTGTCCTCGTCGATCGTGTCCGGCCGGCCGGCCTCCACCGAAAATTCCCGCGCACTGTCCAGCGGAAAATACTTCGCAACCGCTTCGCACAGCCGCTCAAGCTGCGGCGCCGACAGCACAGTGGGGGTGCCTCCGCCGATATAAACCGTCTCCAGCTTCAGACCAAGCTCTTCGGCGATTTTTCCGCTGCAAGCCAGTTCTTCAATCAATTTGTCCAGATATGGCTCAACAAGCTGCCGGTCTCTTTCGACCGATTTGGACACAAAGGAACAATAGCTGCACCGTGTCGGACAAAAGGGAATGGATACATACAGCGAATAGGATTTTTCGGTATTCAGCGACGCGATTTGTGCGCTTTTTTGCGCCGTCATGACGCAGAGTCTCGCTTTATTAGGGCTGACGCGATATTTTTCGACCAGCCGGGCTTCCACTTCCTGCGGCTGTGCCTCAAGCAGCATTTTGCCCGCGAATTTTGCCGGACGAATGCCGGTGATCACTCCCCATGGCGGGCGAATGCCGGTCAAGGTACACATCGCATCGTAAAAGAGTACGGCAAGCGCGAGTTCGTTTTCCTTGTCGGTCGCCTTGGGGCTTACCGCCTGCGCTTTCTCGGCGCTCATCCCCTTCCAGCACACAACGCAGCCCAACGCGCAGGCCTCGCAGTTGTCATTTTTGTACAGGAAGGCATAATCTCCCTGCTCGTCCGGTTCAGGACGTCCGTTTTTGACCACAACGTCGCCGGTAAACATCCGCGCAACGTTCTCCATCTCATAATTAAAGCTGTGTCCGCTGATATAAATTGTCATCTCGTCACCGGTTTATCGTTGAATGAACGGATTGTTTTCACGCTCGTAAGCAAGGCTGGTTGTTCCCATATGACCCGGATACACCTTCAGATCCGCATCCGGCAGCGCGCTCAGCTTTGCGAGCGAACGGCGCAGCGTCTCAAAGCTGCCGCCCTCGAAATCGGTCCGCCCGACGCTGTCCCGAAACAGCGTGTCTCCCGAAAACAGGGCGTTGCCGCACTTATAGCACACGCCGCCCGGCGTATGTCCCGGCGTCTCGATCACCTCAAAGCGCAGGTCGCCCGCCTCGATGATCTGCCCGTCGGTACACAGGATATCCGGCGTGCTTTTGACCATCGGCCGGTCCCCGGCGTGCATGACCAGCGGCGCTCCGGTGGCTCTCTTCAGCCCCTCCAGGCCGCCGATATGATCGAAATGGCCGTGGGTAAGCAGTATTTTTTCGCAGTGCAGCCCGTTGTCGTCCAGAAAGTCGACAATGCGATCCGGCTCGGCGCCCGGGTCAATCACGGCGCAGCGCCCCGCATCATCCGAAACGACATAGCAATTGGTCGCAAGCATTCCAACCGGCAATCT
>CALWZE010000014.1 GCA_944385925.1 uncultured Clostridia bacterium | reverse complement strand
GTTTTAAAAAAGGTCATGGAAGCTCTCCTTTAACCGCTATGGGAATTCCGCAGACGACCTCGATCACCCTTCCGGCAAGCGCGGCCGCTTCGGCGTTTGCCTGCGCAAGCAGCGCGAGATACCGCTCGGTTTCGGGATCATAAACCCGGCCATCCGAAAAAACGTCATTGGAGACGATCACAAGTTCACTGCACTGCGCCGCAAGCGACCGCAGCCCCCGCGCGATCTCCTGCGCCGCCTTTTCCTTTGCCCCTGAAGGGGAAAAAAGCTCGTTTGCCGCAAGATTGCCGAGGCATTCCAGCAGCAGGCAGCCGCTGCCGGGTAATTTCAATTTCGCAAGACCTGTATACTTTTCCAGCGTCTCAAAGCCCTTGCCCGCGCGCAGTGCGCGATGACGAGCAACCCGCCGCGCACCCTCCTCGCCGAACGGCTCCATGGTAGCGAGATAGTATTTCGGCCCGCGAAAATTCGCGAGAAGTCCCTCGGCGTATTCACTTTTCCCGCTGGCACTGCCGCCGTAAACCAGGGTGATCATCCGCGCTCCGTTCCGCCGCTCAGTCAAGCGGCTGATAATCCTCGATCTGAATGTCCTCAAAAGTGCACATGCCGAAATAAACCGCGTAGGCCATATCCAGCATCGGTATCAGCGCGACCGCACCGGTTCCCTCGCCCAGATGCATCCCCGCCGTAATAAAGGGGGTCATGCCGAGCGCATCCAGCACCGCGCGCGCCGCGGGTTCGTTGCTCAAGTGGCTGGGCAGCATGTAGTCCCGCGCCGCCGGGGCAATTCGCGCCGCACACAGCGCCGCAACCTCCGAGATAAAGCCGTCGATAATAACCGGACGGCGGCAGGCAGCACAGCCCAGAAAGAAACCCGCCATTCCCGCGATATCAAATCCGCCAACCTTCGCAAGCACGTCCACCGGGTCCTGCGGATCAGGCCGGTTAAGCGCGATCGACTGATCGATTACCTCGATCTTGTGCCGCAGTCCGGCGCTGGACAGGCCCGCGCCCCGCCCGGTCATCTCGGCCGCGCCGACTCCGAGCAAAACGCTTGCGACCGCGCTGCTGGTGGTCGTATTGCCAATCCCCATCTCGCCGGTCGCGAACAGTTTATAACCTTCGTCCGTGAGTTTTTGGGCAAAGTCCGCGCCAAAACGCAGCGCGCGTTCCGCTTCCTCGCGGCTCATTGCCGGGCCGTGCAGCATATCTTTTGTTCCCCGTGCAATGCGGCAGACCGCCATGGCGGGATCGTCCACATCGGTCAGCATACCCATATCCACCGGACGGACATCCGCATGGGCAACCTCCGCCATTTTGCAGACGCTGGTGTCGTGTGTGCAGAGGTTTTTCGCGACGATCGCGGTAACCTCGCTGCCGGTCTGGCTCACCCCTTCGGCAACAACCCCGTTATCCGCGCAGAACACAGCGACCGCACGCTTATCTATTCGATAATTGACCTGACCGGTCATGCCCGCGATGGACGCGACCGCACGCTCGAGATCGCCCAGACCGTCCAGCGGTTTGGCAATCTTGTTCCAACGCTCCATTGCCCGTGTACTTACTGCTTTATCTGCGGGCTGAATCCGATTCAGAATTTCCTGCATTTTCTTCTCTCCTTATACTGCGAAGCTGCACTGACCAGATTTTCCGCAAAGCGGATATTGGAATAAAAATACATGTGGGGATATCCCGCATATAAATTACGATTTGTATAGGCGCAATCCCATTTCCGGCGCCCGCCGGGCTTGACGGCCTCAAAAGATGCTCCACAGTCGTCGCTTTCGGAATAATGGAATTCATGCGCACCGATCTGCTCCCCTGCGCCGCAAAGCAATCCCGGTACAAGCGCCCGCAGGGTAATGTAGCCAAACCGTGTGCCGAGCCGGTCGGTCAGCCGGCATTCGGTGTCGATCACCCCGCACATTTCCCGGCGTTCCCCGGCTTTGTCGGTGATTGCGTTTTGCAGATACATAAACCCGCCGCATTCGGCGACCAGGGGCATTCCTGCCTCTGCGGCTTTCCGGATACAGACCCGCATGGCGCGGTTTGCCTCCAGTTGTTCGGTGTACAGTTCCGGATACCCGCCGCCAAGATAGAGCGCATCCGCCTCCTCGGGTAGCGCGCTGTCCGCAAGCGGAGAAAAAAATCGAAGTTCCGCACCGAGCGCCCGGAGCAGTTCAAGGTTTTCCGCATAATAGAAACAGAATGCGCGATCCCGCGCCACAGCGATACAGGGCCGGTTTTGTACGATTGGGGTCAGCTCAAGCGGTGCGTACTCCAGCGGCTGCGCCTGTCTCGCCAGTTCAATCAGCCCGTCCAGATCGACCGTCTGACCGATCGCGTCCGCGAGCGCCCGCATCTTTTCCCGCAGCCCCTGTACCTCTGCGGCCGTAACCAAGCCGAGATGCCTGCTCTCCAGTCCGTAGGCGGCGTCTTTAGCGAGATAGCCGAGCGCACGGATTCCCCGCCGCTCGATTTCCGGCCTGAGCAATTCAAACTGGGACTTTGAACACTGATTCAGAATCAGGCCGCGGATATTGGCGTCCGGCCGGAAGCCGCGAAATCCGTCCAGCGTCGCGAGCAGCGACAGCGAAGCCCCCCGCGCGTTCAGCACCAGCACAGCCGGCGCGCCAAGCGCCTGCGCGAGCCGGTAGCTGCTTGCCTCGTCGCTCACACCGGACAGGCCGTCATAGTAACCCATGACCCCTTCAATAACCGAGATATCCTGCCCGGCGGCTTTTTGAACAAACAGGGATTTTGTGCGCTCGGGATCGGTGAAAAACAGATCAAGATTCCCGCTCTTTGCACCAATAATTTCCCGATGAAACAGCGGGTCGATAAAGTCCGGTCCGCATTTGAAGGAAGCGACCTTCAGTCCGCGCGCAAGCAGCGCGCCGAGCAGCCCGCAGACCACCGTTGTCTTGCCCTCGCCGCTGCGGGTCGCGGCGATCATCAGCCGCGGAAAATCGCCGGTCATTCCTCCCGCCCCCCTGCACAGATCAGAAAGATGGGATTGTTCCCCATCAGCATATGGTGGCCGCCGACCGCGCGGGTACGGCTCGCCGCGATCTGGACGATCTCCAGGTCCCGCAGCGCGAGTTTTTTTGCAGCCGCAATCGCCGCCGACAGGGTCTCGAGCGAGATGGCGCTGATCACCAGGCGGACCTGCGGATTCTTGTCGAGCGCCGCTTGCAGAATGGAAAGGAGATTCCCCTTGCTGCCGCCCACAAACACTGCGTCCGGCGCGGGCAGCGGCGCAAGCGCCTGCGGCGCCGCGCCCTGTATGATTTCAAGGTTGGTTGTTCCGAATTTATCCCGGTTCTGCGCAATGAGCCCGCAGCCCTCCTCGCCGATCTCGACGGCGTAGACCCGGCCCATGCGGCAGGCAAGCGCCATCTCAACCGACACCGAGCCGGTCCCCGCACCGACGTCCCAGCAGACGTCCTGCGGACGGGGCGCGAGCTTGGCCATTGCGGCCGCCCGCACCTCCTGTTTGGTCATCGGCACCTCGCCGCGGATGAACTCGCCGTCCTCGATGCCGCAGCAACGGCTTTCACGCCGAAACCCTTGCGGGTTGTCCACCAGCACGGCGTTGAGCTTGTCAAAGCTGCGATTCACAAGTTCCCGCGCGGGCGCACAGGTGATCCTCTCGTCCGGATAGGCAAGCCGCTCGCCCACCGTCATCACCGCGTCGCCCAGCCCGCCGTCACACAGACGCCGGGCGATGGCCTGGGGCGTGTTCACCCCGTCGGTCAGGAAGAAGGTCTCGGGATAATTGCGCACCTCGGCCGCCGGATCACAGTCCAGCCCGTGCGCGCTGACCAGATGAAGGCTCTGCCAGGGGCGAATCAGCTTCGCGCAGAGATACTGCGGCGAAGAGATACCGCAGATCGCCTCGGTATCCGCCTCGGGCATCGCCGCGCGGATACTCTTCGCACCGCTGTAAAAACCGACGTCGCCGCTGAGCGCGACGGCCACGGTGTTCCACTCAGGGTGCGACTGGATCAGTTCCCGGATGTGGTTGGCAGCGACCGCCTCAAAGCGATTTTCACTGGTCTGCGGCGGCAAAAGCTCCAGCACACGGCGCGCGCCGATGATTGCGTCCGCCTGCTCGAGCGCCTGCCGCGCCCGCCCGGTCAGCAGCTCGCCGCCGCCCGGGCCCATTCCCACCAGATAGAGCTTCATCCTTCCCGCTCCTTTCGAATTTCCTTTAAGAGAAGATCCTCTGTCTGTGCTAAGTTCAGGCCCTGTTCAACCAGTGGCCGTTCGATCAGCACGACCTTTGCGCCGCAGCGGCGCGCCGCCTCTATTTTCTCCTCAAAACCGCCCGCCCGGCCACCGTCCTTGGTCACCAGCCAGCGGATGTCGAACTGCCGCAGCAGCGCCTCATTGAGAATCTGGGAAAAAGGGCCCTGCATCGCGATGATATGGCCCGGCGCATAGCCTAGCTCAATACAGCGCGCGACCGAGTCCACCGACGGCAGCACGCGGGGATACAGCCGCTGCGCAAAATCCGGCAGCGCGGCGTATATATCCAGTTCTTTGCTGCCGGTCGTCAGCAGCACCGCGCCCTCGGTTTTGGCGAGATATGCCGCCGCCGCGCGGGCATCCGGCACGCTCACACAGCCCTCGGCGTCCGGGTGAACGCCGGGCGCGCGCAGCAGCCGGATGTATCGAGTGCCGCTCTCTTGCGCCGCGGCGCGGATATTTTGGGTAACCGCCGCCGCATAAGGATGGGTCGCGTCCACCACGGCGAAATAGCCGTCCTGCTCAAACAAGCGGCGCATCTGCGGCTCATCCAGGCGGCCTTCCAGCACATGCGCGCCGCTGTGTTCCCGGTCGATCAGTTCCCGGCCGTACTCGGTCGCGACACAGACGGTCAGTTCAATCGGTTCGCCGCGCAAACGGCGCACCAGCTCCCGTCCCTCGGTCGTGCCCGCAAAAAGGATCAGCTTTTTCATCTGCGCTTGTTCTCATAACCGCGCGGGGTGACCATTTTGTCCCCGATCCGCCGCGTCTGGGAGTTGCCGACAAAAACGGTGGTGAACATGTCGATCTGCGCGTCCGCGAGTTCGCGAAGGGTCATGATCTGATACTCCTCCCCCTCACGGCCGATGTTGCGCACCCAGCCGCAGACCGTGTCCGGGCTTTTGTGCGCGCCCATGATCTCGCAGGCACGCTTGAGATAATCGCTGCGCTTTTTGCTCATCGGGTTATACAGGCAGACGACGAAATCCGCCTCGGCCGCACAGCGCAGCCGCGCCTCGATCTTCTCCCAGGGGGTCAGCAGATCGCTCAGCGAGATGACCGCAAAGTCGTGGATGAGCGGCGCGCCAAGCACGGCCGCGCCGCTGGTCGCGGCGGTCACCCCCGGCAGGATCTCAACTTCGACGTCGGAATACTCCTGTGCGAGTTCATAGATCAGGCCGGCCATTCCATAGACGCCCGCGTCGCCCGAGCAGATCATGGCGACCGTGTTGCCCGCCGCCGCCTCTTCCAGCGCCATGCGGCAGCGCTCGGTCTCCCTGGTCATCGGGGTCGTAAGGGTGCGCTTATCCGGGAACATGTCCCGCACAAGGTCAATATACACCGTGTAGCCGCAAAGGACGTCGCTTTCTTTCAGCGCATTCTGCACGCGGACCGTCATGCCGTCCGCACCGCCCGGGCCAATGCCCGCCACATAAATCTTTTTCATCGGCACTCCTTAAAATCGAATGGTAAAATCGGGCGCGGCGACCGCCATGGTCACCCCGTTGCCCGCGTTTTTCTTCAAAATCAGCTTTCCGCCGCTGCCGGCGACCGCGCTGCGCTCGCAGACATTGTCCACTCCGGTCACCTTCTGGACAAAAGCTGAAGAGGTGAAATTCCCTTTAAGCCCCGCGAGAGTCTGGGCGCTGAAGGTGCGGAACGGCAGCGCACGGCTGCGGCAAAATTCCAGAATTCCCGGTTCCTTTGCCTTTAGGTCGATGCTGCAAAGCTCCCGCACCGCCTTTTCGTGCAAACTGCCCTTGGCAAGCGCCATGCGAAACGCCTCGCCAATCGCCTCGCAGGAAATGTCCTTGCGGCATCCCACCCCGACGCTCAGGATCCGCGGCAGCATCCGCAGCGCTTTCTGCTTTCCCTTGGTGCGCAGGGTGACGATCGCGTCGTACTCCCCGTCGCTGCACAGCACCACCCCTTTGGGCGGCGTGCCCACAACCGGGAAATCCGACCGCAGACGGATGGTCTCCCCCGCGAGCAGCCGGGCGGAAATCCATTTGATCTGCTCGGGGTTGTCGATGACCATGCCCTGCCGCGTCGCCCAGGTGTCGATGGAAAACAGGTTGTTTATGTCGGTCGCGGTGGTCACGACCGGGACCGCGCCGAGCGCCTCGGCAAGTCTGAGCGCAAGCTCGTTCGCCCCGCCGATATGGCCCGAAACCAGCGGGATAACATAGCCCGCCTTCTCGTCGATAACCAGAACCGCAGGGTCGGTCGTCTTGGAGCGAAGGTGCGGCGCAATCGAGCGCACCGCAATGCCGGTCGCTCCGACAAAGATCAGCGCGTCCGCGCAGCCGAACACCTGCTCGGTCCAGCTGCGCGCAGTCAGCCGCTCATTGTTGTGGGTACAGGCCGCTCCGCACTGCGCCCCGAGCGCTGTGAAAATCCCCTTGATCCGTTTGGCAAGCGCAAAACCCGCATCGGTAAAGGAGATGATCTCGGCCCTCATTCGCTCGCCTCACGGAAAAGGGTGGTGAAGGTCGGGTCATACAGCTTGCTGCGGCTGTAGCGATGGTTGAGGAACTCCCCGACGATGGTCAGCGCGGTGTTTTTAATTCCGTTTTCCGCCGCCGTGCGCGCAAGGGTCCCAACCGTGCAGCGGAACACCTTCTCGTCCGGCCAGGTCGCTTTATAGACCAGCGCGGCGGGTGTATCCGCCTTATATCCGCCCGCGATCAGCTCGGCGGACAGCTCCTCAAGCAGGCCGGTGCTCAAAAAGATGACCATGGTCGCGCCGTGCGATGCAAAGGAGCGGATACTCTCCCGCTCGGGCACCGGCGTGCGCCCCGCCATCCGAGTGATGACCACCGACTGGCTGACGTCCGGCAGGGTGTACTCCTCCCGCAGCGCAGCCGCCGCGCCGCAGAAACTGGACACGCCCGGCACCACTTCATAGCTGATTCCGCGCGCATCCAGCTCATCCATCTGTTCCCGGATCGCACCGTACAGGCAGGGATCGCCGGTATGCAGCCGCACCACTGTTTTTCCCTCTTTGCAGGCGCGCTCGGTTACCTCGATCACCTGCTCCAGGGTCATTTTGGCGCTGTTATGAATCTCGCAGTCCGGCTTTGCGCTTTTCAGAATATCCGGGTTGACCAGGCTGCCCGCATAGATAATGACGTCCGCGCGCTCCACCAGCTTTTGCCCCCGCACCGTGATCAGATCCACCGCGCCGCTTCCCGCTCCGACAAAATAAACCATAGTCTTACTTTTCCTTTACCAGAATCGTTGTGAAATAGTCGCTGCTCGTGTCCGCAGCGCTGACCGTTTTGCAAACCCGCTCATTGGCGAGCCCGCAATTTTGAACCATGCTCGTGTGCTCAATCGCACCTGCCCGCTCGATTGCTTCCAGGGTTTTCTGCAGGCTCTTGCCGGTTTTCATGATGACCTTGGTTCCCCGCAGCGCGAGCGCCGCGTCCAGATCTTCAAAGCTCGCGGGCAGCACATGCAGCGGCTCATCCCGCTGAGTCAGCGGCGTGCCGAGTTTTGCCGCAACCGCGCAGAAGCTGGGTACGCCCGGCACGATCTCCACCTCATACCCTTGCGCAGCAACCCGCTCGGCGACATAGCTGAAGGTTGAGTAAATGGAAACATCACCGAGATTAATCATCGCAACGCTTTTGCCCGCCTCAAGCCGCTGGACGATCTGCGAAGCGACCGCGTCATAATTTGCCGCAAGCGCCTTCGGATCGCGGGTCATCGGGAATCCCACGCTGAAAACCTCCTTGCCGGAAAGGTCCGCCGCTCCGCGCGCAATATCCAGTGCGAGGGTCTTTTCCCCTCTGGTTTCGGGCGCGGCAACCGCTTCACAGTGCTCGATGGTCCGCACCGCTTTGAGGGTCATCAGCTCGGGATCGCCCGGTCCGACGCTTACTCCGTATAAAATTCCCTTCATCTCTCTTCCTCCATTGCCCGGGTTATCTTTTCGGCCTGCTCGCTTGCGCCCAGCACGCCGCGTTTGTTGCTGAACATCACGACCCCGACTTCGAAACTGCCCGCCGCACGCCTTGCAGCGTGCCACTGCGCTTTTTCGATCAGCGCCGGTAAAATCTCTTTAAGATACCCGCCGCGTTCGGCGATGTCGAGACAATCGTCGGTCGTCACCGCCTGCATGATCTGCTGAATGTCGCTGCGCGGCGCGCCGAGCAGCGCGGCATGGGCCGCAAATATCTCCATCCGGCAGTCCGCCGTGCGGGAATGGGTATCGGTGATCCCGCCCGCGAGCTTGATGAATTTGCCGATATGCCCGACCAGCAGTACCCGCCGGAAGCCGAACTCGGCCGCAAAATCCAGCGCGCTGCCGATAAAGTTTGCGCACTGTTCGACCGGAACACCCCGCAAACGCGGGTACTGTGCGATAAAGTCCGCGCCGTAATTTCCGGGGGTAATGATCAGATCGCCGGACGAATTGGCCGCGATCTGCCGCATTTCCACCCGGATGGAATCGCAGAGCGCCCGCAGGCTGCGCGGCTCGACAATACCGGTTGTGCCGAGAATCGAGATACCGCCCACGATCCCGAGATTGGGGTTAAAGGTCCGCAGGGCGATCTCCTGCCCGCGCGGCACCGAGACCACGACCCGCAGGCCGCCGGTATACCCCGCCTGCGCGCAGACGGCTTCAAGTTCGGCGGCGATCATCTGCCGCGGCACCCGGTTGATCGCCGCCGCGCCGACCGGCTGTTCGAGTCCCGGTTTGGTCACCCGGCCGACTCCCTCGCCGCCGTCGATCTCGATTCCGGGCTTTTCGGTCCGCTCGACGCTCGCAAAAATCAGCGCGCCGTCGGTCGCGTCCACATCCTCGCCGCCGTCCTTGACCACCGCGCAGGACACCCTGTCCGGTTCAATCTTCCACTCCAGCAGCTCCACCTCGACCGCGACGCCCTTCGGGGTCAGGATCCGGGCGGTTTCGGGCTGCTGCCCGAGCAGCAGCGCCCTGGCCGCTCCCTGCGCCGCAAGCGCCGCGCAGCTGCCCGTCGTGTAGCCGCAGCGCAGCCGGCGCCCGCCCTCGTTGACATACAGCTCAAACACCGTCCATCACCGCCGCAGCGTGCGCACAGTAAAGCGCGCGGATTTCTTCATATTCGCCGAGTCCCCGGATGACCGGTTCGGTCCTGACGCCGGCTGCCTGCAGCTTGCTGCACCAGCTGTCCGGGTCGTCCGACGCCATGTCGTTTTTGGCATGGTCTCCCGCAACCAGCATCAGCGGCACCAGTTTGGCCCCGACAAAACCGCGGGCGGTAATCTGCGCGACCACCTCGTCCAGCGAAGGATATCCCTCCACCGTGCCGACCAGAATCCGGTCGCAGACCTGCTCTTTGAGAATGTGCTCCATCGCGGGATAAACCGTATTGGAATAATGCTCGCTGCCGTGTCCGAACAGCACCAGGCATTCCTGCGGCCCGATCGGATTATGCGCCGCAAGCGCCCGGCCGACCGTCTCGATGTCCGCCATGCAATCCAGAAGCGGGCGGCTGACCGTGAGCCGTTCAAACTGCGGCGCTGCCTCTTTCGCGGCGCGCAGCACTTTTTCATATTCCTCGCCCGGAATAACATGGGTCGCCACAACGCAGACGTCCTGCACACCCTCGCGCTGCATCCGGGAGAAAGCCGCCGCGAGGTCGTCGATCTGCTCCCCGCGCGCCCGCTTGGCACGCATGATCATTCCGCTGGTATAAGCCCGGTAGACCTGCCTGTCCGGAAAACGTGCCGCGAGCGCCTGCTCGACCGCTCCGATGTTTTTTTCTTCCGTATCGGCATGAGATGTTCCGAAGCTTGCCGCCAAAATTGCTTTTTTCATCTTGTCTCCATTCCCAACGCGAACAAATGCCGCGCAGATATATTTGTAAAATAAACTCCCTGCGTTTATCTGCTCTTCCGTTTTCAGAGAAGACCGGCGTTTTGCTTTTTCATCTTTGCCGGTCTTTTCTGAAACCCGAAGATATCTCTGAAAATCTTTGCAGTGCCCGCCAATAGGGCCGTTTTTTGCACTTGCGCTGTTTTTCTTTAAGCCGCAATCTGTCCGTCCCGCAGCTATCCGGGTTTGCCGCGGCGTTCTCTGCCGCTTAATAAAGGCTGCGAATCAGCTTTTCAAATTCCTGCTCTGTTTTTGGCATCCGGTCGGGCAGCGGCTTTTCGCCCGCCATACAGGCAATTTCCGCGAATGCATAAATCTGCGGTTTGCGCAGTCCCGCCTTCTCAAGCAGCGCCCCGTTTGCAAAGACAGACTCGGGCGATCCGTCTGCCGCAATATGCGCTTCATTAAAAACAAGGATGCGGTCTGCCCAGCGCCACGCAAAATCCACATCATGGGTGGATACCACAAGCGCCATGCCGGACTCGCTGAGTTTTTGCAGCGTTTGCTCCAGCATCGCGGCATTTCTGGGGTCCAGTGAAGCCGCCGGTTCGTCAAAAAGGATTATTTCAGGTTCCATCGCCAGAATGTCCGCAATGCTGACCCGCTTTTTTTCTCCGCCGCTCAGGTAATGGGGCGGACGGCTTCGGAAATTTTCCAGTTCCATACAGGCTATCGCCCGATCCACACGAGCGCCGACTTCCTGCGCCTCCAGTCCCAGATTCATCGGTCCAAAGGAGATTTCACTCTCCACCGTACTCGCAATCATCTGGTTATCCGGGTCCTGAAACACCAGTCCGACATTGCGCCGCAGTGTTACGAGCGACCTGCGATGATGATGGTCGATTTTCTCTCCCCGGTAAAAAACCCCGCCGCCGGCCGGTTCCAGCACACCGTTGCAGCAGAGAAAGAAGGTAGACTTTCCCGCGCCGTTGTTGCCAAGCACGGCGATTTTCTCGCCGGCATATACTGCAGCGGAAACATCGTCCAGCGCAAGTTCGCCGGTTTCATAGCGATAGCTTATGTGATCGAGACGCAGCAATTCGCTGCGTTCAGCAGTTTGGTTAATCATAGCCTCAAATCCTCGTCAAAACCGCAAGTGCAGTCACCGCGCAGAAAAAAACGCCCGCCGCTGCCGCTTCTGCAGCCCGAACGGGTTTCGGGCTTTGCAGGAAAGCGAGTTTGCCCTCATAGCAGCGCGACTCCATCGCGTCAAAACAGGCGCCCGCGCGCCGAAATGATTGTACCAGAAGATTTGCACAGCAGCGGCCGAATGTGCGCACGGAGTTCCGCGCGCCGGCAAAACCCAGTCTTGCAGAAGCAGCCGCACGAATCTGCGCATAAGCGGCAAGCAGAATGAAGATGTAGCGATAGATGAGATACATCAGCTCGATTACCACCGCGGGCAGATGGATGCGGCGCATTACCCCGATCAATTCGTTCATCGGGGTGGAGAGGCTCAGCGCATAAAGGCAGCTGACCGCGCCCAGCGCCTTTACCGTCACCAGAAAAGCATGCGCCTGCGCGGCCGGCGTAACACAGAGGTAACCGCCCAGCAGGCGAAGACTGAAAACGCCGGCCGGCTGAGATGCGAAATCAAAGACAAGCGCCAATCCGCTGAGCAGGATAAAAACGGCAGGCACCGTCATCAATGAGAGGTAAACCCGAATTCGCGTACCGCCTGCCACAACGGTGAACAGCGCCATCGACAGAAAAACAACCACCGCCGTCAGCGCGGAATCCGCCGCAACGCAGAGTATTAAAAGCGACGTTAAAAAAATCGTTTTAAGACCGGGATTAAAGCGAAAAAGGCGGGATTGCTGCGCATAATAATCAAATGCAATAAATTCGCTGTGGGTGTGCCTGTGACCAAGCGCAAATGCGCCAAACGCCAGCGTGCACAGAACGGCGCCGCCCGCCGAGGCCCAATCGGGACACCGGCCCCAGCTCATTGCCCAGACCATTATGCCCGCAAGCACTGCGCAAAACAGCATCTCGCCACCTCCTTAAACAGAATCTCCGAACGCGGCTTTCGCGCGAAGAAACCATGTTCTTCGCGCGAAAGCGCAATTTCCCTATCGATCAGGCCGTCTTTTCCCCGGCGTCTTTTTCCTTGTGATAGCGTCCGATATAATAGCCGAACCCGCCGCCAAGCAGCAGCGCGCCGATGGCAGTCTGAACGCAGAACAACAGGCTCTCGGTCTCGCCGCCCGGCAGCTCGATCAGACTCTCCGCCCAGGGCTCATAATCCGGATCTACAGTGCCGATGGCTTCCTCAGCCGCGCCGTCGGCGCCCCCAAACTCGGAGTTTTGAATCGTCAGCAAGGGCACGACCGCGATGACCACGCACAGCAGCAGAAGCAGAATAACAAGTGTGCTTTTTTTCATTTTACGCCGCCCCCTTTGCAAGATAGCCGATTTCACGCAGTTCGGGCTTTGCATAGGTTTCAAGACCCATAACAACCACGACGGTCAGAATGCCTTCAATGACGGCCAGGGGAATCTGGGTCAATGCAAAGATCCCCATAAACTCAGCGACCGACCCCATCACGCCGCCGGTCACGCTCGGATGCGCAAAGCCAAGCTGGAAACTGGTCACAACATAGGTGAACAGATCGCCCAGAGCTGCCGCAAGGAAAACCGAAACCAGCCTGTTGATCCGCAACTTTCTGCAAAGCGCGTATACGCCCCAGGAGACAAACGGTCCCGCAATCGCCATACTGAATGTGTTCGCGCCCAGCGTGGTCAGGCCGCCGTGCGCAAGCAGCACCGCCTGGAACAGAAGCACGATGATGCCCAACACCGCCATGACCGGCGCGCCGAACAGAATCGCGCCCAGCCCGGTGCCCGTCGGATGGCTGGACGAACCGGTCACGCTCGGAATCTTGAGCGCCGAGAGCACAAAGGCAAACGCGCCCACCATCGCGAGCAGCAGGATCGACTTCCGGCTGTTAGCGGCAATTCTGCGAATACGGATCACGCCCCAGGCGAGAAAGGGCAGACAAATCGCCCCCCAGGCAACGGCATGACCGATCGGCAGGTATCCCTCCATGATATGCATAGCACCGGCAGCCTGTGTTACACCAAGCACCAGTCCAAGCATAAGCGAGAGGGAGAGGAATTTCTTTTCATTTTTTGACATGACAATATCCTCCCAATCAAATTTGCCGAAACAAAAAGCGCCTTTTCGCGACACGAAAAGGCGTTAACAAAGCAATGCTTCGGCATAAATTTGTCACACCCGCCAATAGTCCGTCAGCCGTGTGTTGTCCGCTCTCGCGGTCTATAAATCACTGGGCAGGTCTTCTGGCTTCTGGCGTCAATGCGCGACCCTCGTCTTCCCGTGTGTAACCACAGTGACATATTGAGGGGGCGCTCGTGCCAATACAGCGGCGGCACCGCGCGGGAATTTCACCCGACTTCCCTATTGGCCGGTTCTTGTCATTATTGGACAAGGGCCGGCACCCAGCAACGCTTTGTACTTCGGTTATTTTATACCGCAGCGGACCCTTCTGTCAATCACATCTGTGCGCACAAACGCAGAATTCGTCAAACTGTTGAGAATCCCTCAAAAATTTGGTATATTGATACAAATTCGGCAATTCATAGAGGGGTTAACATGAAATATAAAGGCGCCATTTTCGATATGGATGGCTTAATGCTGGACACCGAACGGCTGCATTGTGAATTCTGGATCAAAGCCGCTGCGGAATACGGCTGCACGCTGCGCATGCAGGACCTTATTGCGGCGCGTGGCATGAGCGGTGAAACTGCGCTCCGGCATTTCAAGGCCTGCTACGGAGAAGATTTTGACTATAAAACGATCCACGCGCGGCGCAACGAGCTTTTCTTTGCCTACTGCGATGAAGTAGGCGTCCAAAAGAAGAAGGGGGTCGGTGAGCTGCTCGCCTGCCTGAAAGAGCGCGGACTGCGCCTTGCGCTGGCGACTTCCAATATTCCGGCTCATTCCGAAACAGAACTGCGCCGCGCAGGGCTTTGGGACTTTTTCGACGCGCGGGTCTATGGGCCCATGGTCGCGCACAGCAAGCCAGCGCCGGATATTTTCCTGCTCGCCTGCGAGAAACTCACGCTCGCACCGCAGGACTGTTTTGTCTTTGAGGATTCCACCAACGGAATCAAAGCGGCTGCCGCGGCCGGCTGCGCGCCGGTCATGGTTCCCGACCTGCTGCCTGCGGATGAGGAAATGCGCGCTCTTGCAATGACCGTGCAGCCGGACCTTCTGGCTGTTCGCGATTATCTTCTTGCCCATGAACTGGTCTAAGCGGAACGCGCGGCTCGCATGGGTAGCAGCAACCGCCGCGCTGCTTTTGCTGGAAATCTGCATCGCGCTGTTTGTACGGGACACTTTTGTGCGTCCTTACCTCGGAGATGTTCTGGCGGTATGGACGGTATACTGTGCGGTTCGCATCCTTTGCCCTTTGCGCGCGAGCATCTGGCAATCAGTCTGTGTTTTTTTGTTCGCTTTGCTGGTCGAGCTTTCCCAGCTTGCAGGACTGGTTGATCTGCTCGGCGCCGCAGAGTCCCGTTTCCTTGTCGTCCTGCTCGGCGGCACCTTCGACCCCGCAGACCTCGTCTGTTATGCCGTTGGCTGCCTGCTGATTGAAGTGATCCGGGTATCATTTTTCCGCATGCAGAGGACCGGGAAAAAGCCGCGCTGAACCTGCCCCCCGCACAGGGCAGAAAAGCCGTATCAGCCGTTTTGTTTTTTGCTATCAACGACCTGTCTTTTTGAAACATTAACGGTTTAATTAAAAACAAGCCTGATTTCAGTCTCATAAAAACTGCGCTTCAGTTTGTGGCTATACGCATAAACTGAAGCTTTTTCTATTTTGTATAGTAAAAATTCATATAATGCAAAATCTTCAAAGCGCGGGCCAGAAAAATAAGTTTAAAAAGCTCTCCTGCTCGGACTTCGCACAACCTCGGTTTAACGCCTCTGCACTGCGCGAAAACCCATAAAGCCGATTTTTTTGCCACGTCACTGCAAGCCCGGCATGTCTCTTTTATCTGCTCTGTGCATTTTATGAACTACCTTGAAAAAACGTGCGCAATGCTTCCTGCGTTCTGTGAGGACGGGCGCGCGGCGGCTATCTATTTCTGTGCGTTCTGCGGCAGCGGATGCATCTGCTGCGAAGTCAATTCTCACCCAAAATCCGTCTGTTCTGTATTGCTGTCCGCTTTCCAAAAAAGCATCGAACCGCCGCACCGATTTTTTGTCCGGCAGTCTTCCGGGCAGCCCATAACCAAAGTTCACGCACGCCTATAGTCTTGCGAATCAGCGTCTCAGCAATTCGTTTGCAAAACGATTCAGTGCTTCACAGCTTTCATAATCGCACCTATATCCCTTTCCATCAATGATGATGAAAGGGTTAAAAGCTGCGACTTTCAATTGGGTACCATCTGTATATTGGATTTCAAACACGCAGGTCTGCCCTGCATATTGGTCATAGCTGTCATCCCGTCGGTACACGCGTACCTGTTGCAGCAGATGCGCAAGCGTTTGCAGATCGCTTATTTTCATCGTTTGATCCGGAGGTCCCAGCCATACCGATGCAGAAGCAATTTTCTGTGCATTCAGATTTTTAAAAGGCCTTTTCCCTGCGGCGGCAATCGCAGCGGTTCCGCTAAACAGAATCACTACAACCAGTATTAATATCCATTTTCTGCCTTTCATCTCTCTATCCCCCAACTGTTTCTATAAATATAGACGCAAAAAGGCAGCCGCCGGACTCGCCGAATTGCTTTTTTCGCTTCCCCTCCTGTGTCTTGCATAGTTTTGCCAAAGTTCATTCACTTTGCGGCTATTGGGGCTTAAAGGGACTTGCTTGCCTCCGGCCCTCTTACTGCATACGCTTTCCGTCGTCTGCGCTGACAAAAAACAAGCGCGGGGACTGCCGCTCCCCGCGCTTGCTCAAAATAAAGAATATTTTACCGGCTTTTAAAGCAGTCCCCACGCCTTGAGCTGTTCTTCAGCAATTGCCTTGGGGTCTTCGCCCTGGACGTCCACACGGTAGGTAAGTTCGGTCATGGATTCATTGGTAAAGCGACCGCCCAGTTCGTTGAGAATATCTTCCAAATTAGGCGCCTGCTCCGCAAAGCGCTCAAACACGTCGTCCCGCACCAGAATTGCACCATTGTATTCCGGGAAGAAGCTGCGGTCATCCTCCAAAATCTTCAAACCAGCCTTTATGTTCAGACCGTCGGTCGCGTAAACAACCGTCACGTCCAGATTTTCACTCTCAACAGCCGCGTATTTCAGATTCAGGTCAACAGATTTGCTGTCTTTGAAAGTAATGCCGTAAAACTCGCAGAAGGGTTTGAACTTCATGCTGCCTTCATCGTCGAAAAACTCATGTTCGGCGCCGAAAACCAGCTGATCAGAGACAGCCGCAAGATCGCTGATCGTCTTCAGGTTGTACTGATTCATCACTTCTTCTGTTACAGCAATCGTATAGGTATTGTTGATGCCTACTTTATCCAGCAGTCGGGTCTTATCCTGCTCCATGGCGGTCTGATTGGTAAAATCATAGAGGCTCATCCCTTCCGGCACGTCGCTCGGATCAAGATGCAGAAGCGTAGTCAGCAGCGTTCCATCATAGCTGAGCATCATGTCCGCCCTTCCCTCCAGCAGCTCGGTATAGCTGTTGGGCGCAGTCATGGAATCCTTGATCTCCACTTTCAAATCGGTATTTTTCTCCACCAGCATCTTTGCCATCTGAAGAATAATCTTTCCCTCGGCGACCCGACTGTCGATCACGACAAGCGTATTTTCCTTACTGCCGCCACAGCCGGACAGAAGGCAAAGCGCAAGGGTGAAGCAGAGCAGGACAGAGAGCAGTTTTTTCATCTTTCATTTCTCCTTTCGTCGACAAAGCCTTAAGCATAAAAAAACATACTGTTATTTCATGCTGTGTTTAAATAAACGTTTTTCCACCACATTCAAAAGTGAATCCATCAGAATTGCCATAACCATCAGCGCAGCGGTTCCGAACAGGATAAGCTTCATATTCTGAATATAAATCCCCCTGTAAAGCGTATCTCCCAGCCCGCCGCCGCCGACGAAGGTGCCAAATACAGCGACGCTGATCGAGGTAACCGCCGAAATACGGATTCCCGTGAAAATAATGGGGAAAGCAACCGGGAATTCCACGAAAACCAGCCGGTACAGCCGGCTCATGCCCATACCGATCGCCGCCTCTTTGACAGCGGGGCTGACGCCATTTAGCGCAGTATGCGTATTGCGCACGATCGGCAGCAGAGAGTAAAGCACCATACCGACGATGACCGTCGTCTTGCCGCCGCCGAAAAGCACCATCAGAATGCCGAGCGTCGCAAGAGAAGGGATTGTTTGCAGCACGTCCACCGACCAGAGGATCGCCTTGCTGATCTTTGGGCATAAATAAGCTGTAATGCCCAGTGCAAGACCAAAAATGATGGTAAATCCGCTGCCGGCAAGAACAAGAAAAAGATGTTCCCAAACACGATTCCAGGGCATGGGCTCAATCCTCCTTTCTCATGCCGCGCGGCGTGACCGCTTTCTGCAGCCGGTCGATTCCGTGACCAAGCAGGACCGCCATTATGGCGGCAGGGATCGCTCCGATGATAATGAGGGTATTGTTGTTGGTCCCAAGACCGCGGTAGATAAATTCTCCGAGCCCGCCCTGGCCGATCATCGCCGCGAGCACCGCCCAGCTGACCGTGTAAACGGTAGCCATGCGGATGCCGGTCATGATTGTCGGCATCGCAAGGGGCAGCTCGACCCGAAACATGATCTGCCAGCTGCTCATTCCGCATCCGCGCGCAGCCTCGCGGTATTTATCCTCTACGTTGATAATACCGGCATAGGTATTTTTAAGTACCGGAAAAACCGCGTAAATGGACAGCGCGATGAGCACGGTTTTGGGAACCATGCCAATATAAATAAACAGAATGCCGATAAACACGATGCCCGGAATTGTCTGAAAAACCGACAGGACCGGCATAATAAATTTGGACATTTTCGGCAGCCGCGTCAGCAGAACGCCCAGAATAATCGCAACGACCGTTCCGCAGCTGACCGCAACAAAAACGTAGCCCAGATGGGTGAGGATGGCTTTGCCAAGCATCAGGGCATAAGTATCCCAAAAATGCTGAAATGTCATTTCTTTACCCCCCAAACTACGCTGGCAAGTGCCTTTGACATGCTGGTACGGGTAATAATGCCGACGACACGCTGCTGCTCATCCAACACGATGACATAGTTAAGCGCTTTGCTTGCAAGCAATTTTCCGAATGCCTGCTGCGCCGGCTCGTCAACCTGCACGGTAGGTGCGCTTGTATCCAACAGCTCGGTAATGGGACGCCCTGCTTCTCCGCGTTCACGCAGCGCTTCAATCGTCACAATTCCGAGATATTTGCGGGCTGAATCCACAACGACAAGCGAGTCAACTTCACGCGCGCTCATCAACTCCAGACACTCCAGCGTCTTTTTACTGCTTTCCGCAGTCAGAACCTTCTTTTTCATGACGTCGCCGCAATGCAGCGCCGGATCGTCCATCCGTGTTTTGGCAACATGTTTTCCCATGAATTCGCGAACCGTATCATTCGCAGGCGCCCGCAGCATTTCTTCCGGTGTGTCCGCCTGCAAAATTTCTCCGCCGCTCATGAATACGATCCGATCCGCCATCTTGATTGCTTCATTCATGTCGTGGGTGACAAAGATGGTCGTGATGCCGAGGCGCTTTTGCAGCTGCTTGACTTCATCCTGCAAAGAGTCCCGCGTGATCGGGTCCAGCGCGCCAAAAGGTTCATCCATCAGAATAATCGGAGGTTCCGCCGCAAGCGCGCGAAGCACGCCGATGCGCTGCTGCTGGCCGCCGCTCATCTCATTGGGGTATTTTTTGCCGCTTTCTTCATAAGTCATCCCGACCAGTTCAAGCAGCTCCAAAACCCGCTTGTGCATCCGCTCTTTATCCCATTTCAGCAGTTTCGGAACAACACAGATGTTTTCCTCCACCGTCATATTCGGGAAAAGACCGATCTGCTGAATTACATAACCGATATTCCGCCGCAGTTTTTCCGGATTATACTCTGCAACGTTTTTTCCGTTAATTAATATTTCGCCTGAATCCATCTCGATCAGGCGGTTCAGCATCTTGAGGGTCGTTGTCTTTCCGCATCCAGAGGGTCCGATCAGCACCACAAATTCTCCGTCGGCGATCGTGAGATTCAAATTTTTGACGACCTGTTTGCCGCCATAACTTTTCGTTACGTTTCTGTATTCAATCATCGGTCTGCATTACCTGCCTTTCCTCGTTCCGCCGGGATCTCCGAACTTTCCAACGGACAAAAATTAACAATCTGAAAATTATTATAGCAAAAAACCGACATTGTGTCAAAAGTCGCTATGTATGCGCAAAACGTTTTGTACAAATTAACTTAAATCCGCTCAAAAATTCCATTTTCTTCCTTATGGTAACATGTCTGCAAAGCACAATCTGTCAAAAACCACACGGCATTTTCCAATAATTATCGGCCGGCAAAATGTTGTGGGAAACACAAAAAAGAGCGTCCGGCTGGACGCTCTCTTGTATACTGAACTGTTCCGTTTATTGCTCCGCTTTCATCCTGGCAAAGCAGTCGCTGCAATAAACCGGACGGTCTTCACGGGGTTTGAAAGGAACTTTCGCTTCTCCGCCGCAGGAAGCGCAGGTCGCTACGTACATCTCACGTTGGCTGCGGGTCGCGTTTTTGCGCGCATCACGGCACGCTTTGCATCTCTGGGGCTCATTTTCAAAGCCGCGGCTTGCATAGAACTCCTGCTCACCGGCCGTGAAAACGAATTCCTTGCCGCATTCTTTGCAGATCAGGGTCTTGTCTTGGTACATTCTTGTTCTCCTCTTGTCTGGGTGAAAAAATAATTTTGCCCTTGGACGGTACCGAACCATCATCTTTGGAATCCAACGCTCTGCCAACTTGAGCTACAAAGGCATATTGCAAAGATTAAGTTATAAAGTATTACTGTTTTGATTTAAGCTTTTTTCTTGCTCTCTGCAATGCGTTGTCCACCGATTTGGGCGTGGTATCCAATTGCTTCGCCACTGCAAGATAATCGTATCCTTTCAGATACAACTCGAGAACATTTCTTTCCATATCGGAAAGTTCAACCTTTATGCGCGACATGACCGCATCGTATTCCTCTGTTCGGATTGCAAGTTCCTCAGGGGAGTCTGCATCTACCAGAGTTTCTTCTTCCAAACCGTCACTTAATGACAAATAGCTTTTCAAAGGCTGATGCTTTTTCCTCAGTGCCTGTCGAACAGCGGTATTTATGCCATTTCGAATACAGGCAACCGCATAATTTGAAAAAGATTCGCCTTTTTGCGCGTCATAGGTTTCAACTGCGCGGAAAAGTCCTACAAGCCCTTCCTGAACCAAATCCTCTGTATCCAGGCCAGGTATCCGCAGCCGCGCAGCGCGCTTTTGAATGTAAGGCATATAAATGGTCATCAGCCGCGCCAGACCATGTTCCGCTGAGTTTTGATCCGGTTCAAACTGATTTCCTGTCACCTGTGAGCGCACCTTTTCTTTACCAGTCAATGTATACGAGCATAGTATAAACCGAGGGTAAAATAATGTCAATTAGCACTATTTTACAAATCTCTCGTTACATTTTTTATATACTTTCCACCAAATATGCGAACCAAACACAAGGTTACTCGAACCGGTATGTCGGTTCGCAGACAAACATATACCCACAGCACTGGCAGTTTCCAGACAAATCCCGCAAGAAAGCCCATCGGCACGCCAATCAGCCATGTGCAGCAGCAGTCCACAATAAACGCATATTTTGTATCGCCGCCGCCGCGCAGGATGCCGGAAATGCAGACGATCTCAAGAGAGGAAAGCGCAATCAGGCACGCCATAACGCCCATAATCTGAACCGCCAGGGTTTTAACCTCGGCGGAAACCCTGTAAATTTGGACAATGGGTCCGCGGATCGCAAGAATAATTCCGCAAGCAAGGATTCCGATTCCGATTGCCAAAATAACAATCGTCTTCCCCCTTTGTTTCGCCTGTGTCGTTTTGCCCTCGCCAACCGTCTTGCCGATCGTTACCGCAGCGGCGCTGCCCAACCCAAACATGAACACCATTGCAAGCTGCTGTACAACCGAAGCGATGCTGTTGGCAGCTACAAAAGTCGAGCCAATGCGGCCGATAATCGCGGCCTGTGTAACCGATCCAAGACTCCAAACGAGTTCGCTGCCCACCACAGGCAGGCTGTGCCGCAGATAATCCGGGATCAGTTCCTTCTCGCGCAAAAACAGATACCGAAGCTTGAATTGTATCTTTTTCTCAAAAAAGCTGGAATAGATCAGCACGCACAAAAACTCGGTAAAACGCGCAATGACGGTACCGACAGCCGCGCCGACAACTCCAAGTGCGGGCATACCGAATTTTCCGGAAATAAAGCAATAGTTGAAAAAGACGTTCACGAAAAAAGAGATCGTATATACGAGGGTTGAGAGATTGACGTTTTCCACCGCACGAAGGGACATCAAATAACAGCCCGCAATGCCGTTGAAAAGATAGGAAAACGCAACGACCCGCAGATACTGTGCACCCTGTTCAATGACCGGCGCCTCATGGGAGAAAAGGCTCATGATCTGCGTCGGGAAAAAGAAGCATACCGAGGTGAACAGAATGGCCGTGATGGTAATATACCGAACCGACATACCGATTACGCGGCGCACCACATCCGTATTTCCCTTTCCCCAATACTGCGCAATGAGCACTGAGCCCCCGGAAGCCAGGCCAAAATTAAATACCATAAAAATGAAGTAAGGCTGGCCGGCCAGGTTGGCTGCTGAAAGCGCCACGTCGCCCAGAGAACCAACCATTACGGTATCCATCATCTGAACGCCGAAGCTGATCGCGTTTTGAAGCGCAATCGGCAGCGCAATTGCCAGAAGGTTTTTATAAAAGCCTTTGTCTCTTACCATCAAACTCATAAAACTGTAATTCCCGTCTCTTTGTTTTGTTCAGCCCTATCACTATATCAGCTGTATTCTGTCAAGTCAAACCCGCCGTTTTCTTTCTATTATGTTCCCTCAAAATCGGAAAATTCTCTTGCAACCTGTGTTTGAATCTAGTATAATAGCTATGTTGTTTTGCCGGTATGGCGGAATTGGCAGACGCACGGGACTCAAAATCCCATTCGTCTATTGTTACCACTTCGGCTGAAGTCCTTGATTTTTCAAGGAAATTTGACAATTCAATATGTAAGTGATTTTTAATGTCCCCCCACGATGGACCTCCGATTTCTCAG
>CALWZE010000013.1 GCA_944385925.1 uncultured Clostridia bacterium | reverse complement strand
ATGAAATGGTACGCAATGCTTTTTCTCGCGATCGTCATTGAGGCGGTAATTACTTACGCGAAAACCCTGTTTGTGGAAAAGAAATTCCAGTGGCAGATCGCGGCGGCGATGCTGCTCGGGATCGGCTGTGCGCTGGCGTTTGGGATCGACCTGTTTGAAGTGGCCGGCATCCCCGCTGCGGTCCCCTATGTGGGCACTGTTCTTACCGGTGTGCTGCTCTCCCGCGGCTCGAACTACATGTTTGACCTGATCGGTCAGTTGACCAAGATCAAGGACACCAGTAGTGTGCAGCAGACAGCGGCCGGACTGGACAAGGATGCGCAGGGGGTGGGCTGATGGCTTTTACCGAGCGGCTGACAGCCCCGGCGGCCGATGACAGGCACTGGATTCAGACTGCCTACGGGGGACTTAATGAATGCATCCATATTGGCGGCGGGTCGGTCCTGCCGAACTGTGTCGGCTATGCCTGGGGACGGGTTTATGAGATCACCGGCAAGCGGCCGTCTTTGAGCAAAAACAACGCGGAAAACTGGTGGGGCTACACGACGGACGGCTATGCGCGGGGCAGCGCGCCGAAGGTTGGCGCGGTGATGTGCTGGGCCAAGGGCAAAGCCGGGGTATCCTCGGACGGCGCGGGACATGTCATGGTTGTCGAGCGTGTCAACGCGGACGGCTCGGTGCTCGCGTCCGGCAGCGACTACAGCGGCAGGCGGTTTTACACCCGGACATTCCCGTCCGGCTATTATCTCGGCAGCGCCTACACCTTTCAGGGATTCATCTACGCAAGCGGGGAAGTGTCAAAATATATCGACATGGAGCCGGTCGCGCGGGACACCGCAAAGGACCAGATCACCATTACCTCGGACGTGGTCAACGGCCGCATTTATCCCGGCACCGTAAGCCGTTCCTGGGGATTTCTCAAGGCGGGGACCTATGACCTGCATCTCGATCTCGGCGTCGAGGAAAAGGACGGGTACAAATGGTACTGCGTCAACCCGGACTATAACGGGATCGGGGATCGGGTTTGGGTGGCTTACAGCCCGGACTGGGCGCAGCTGTTTTTTACTGATGCACAGCCGGGAACGGAGGAGAAAATAAACACGATCCTTTTGATCGGGCCGGTAAGTGCCGGTGATCAGCAAACGATTTTGGAAGTTGCCTGCGGACTTGGTCTCAGTACAGCAAATCTGGAGCTAGAGGCAGATGAAACGAATAATGCTGAGATGCTGAAAAGCTTATACCAAGACAATCAGAAATTAAAGGAAGAAAATACACAGTTCAGGCAAACGATACAGCGCGGTCTGGAATTGATGTCGGAAGGTGAAGAACTGTTCAGCGAAATTCAGCAAAGATTGGGATAACGAATTTCTCGATCAAGGAAGGCTCCCGGATAATCCGGGAGCCTTCCTGCTTAAAATATGGAACATATGATGGCCAAAGATACAAGATGAGAGAAAAGGGCGAAACGATAGGCGAGGTATTTACTGATAGATGAAAAGAAATGCGTAAACGGATAAAACCATCTTGCTGTCTTTGGCGGATAACCGGACAAGAAGAAATTATCGGGATTGTTTCCGGCGTTTGTTGTAGCGCATATACAATACGGCAAGGCCAGTGGCTGAACAGATAGCGGCGACTAGATAGATCATAATACTCCAGAAGGAAGAATCGCCGGTCTGCGGCGCCTGGTTTATATCGGATGGTGTTCCGGTGGAAAAACTGCGGCGAATGGTTCCGGTGTAGTTACCGATAAACTGAATGATAACATTGACCGTGTCGCCTTGCTGCACTTCACTTACAATGTAATCTCTGCCAGGAACCAAAACCGTGTCGCCGTCCTTGACGACCAGATTGTCGACATCCTGCTGATTCTCAATAGGGGAAACATAAAAGCCTTCTCCGTTTTTGGGTAAAACCGTGATCTGGATCGGCACGGGATCGACGGTGAGGTAGTCAATGATGTCTTGTGGCGTATATTTTGCATCAAAGGTATTTTGTCCTGCGTTGCCAACTGACTCAGCGGGATAATCCCATGTAAATCCCGCAGGAAGAGCAACATCGCTTAAGGTGTCGCCATAAGTAGCCTCAAGTCCGGTCGGGACAGTAAAAGTTGGAACAGCTCTTTCAATCGTGAAAGGAACCTCATCTTCCAGCCCGCTGTACTCAGAGGTTGGATCAACAATCGCCTTGACAATCCATTGACCGGCGGTAGTAGGAACCTGGGGAGAAAACACGCCGTCACGGCCGTATAAATAGCGAACGGTTCCCGCTTGTGGAACTGCCTGCGGCGCATTCGGCGGATCACCGAAAGTCC
Source organism: uncultured Clostridia bacterium (assembly GCA_944385925.1). Classification (GTDB taxonomy): domain Bacteria; phylum Bacillota; class Clostridia; order Oscillospirales; family Ruminococcaceae; genus CALWZE01. The sequence goes on along the minus strand of CALWZE010000013.1, from coordinate 111,716 downwards.
ATCCATCTATGTGCAGCGGGATAATCCAGGAATTTCCCTGTACAAAATCCAGTGTTGCAGCGATTGTGACGCCATTGCTGGTGTAATTATAGGTAACCTGTGTTCCGGGGCTTATATTTTCCAAAACAGTGCCGTTTAGAGTGGCATTTTGCAAATCGCTTATACTATTCGGGTCAATTTGCGGGTCCAATTGCTTGAGATCGTAGCTGGTCTGGCCGGCGCTGAGCAGAACTGTACGGGGGCGCTGATCGCGGGTAATTGGATCTGAGACGGAAACCGAACCCATATGGATGGAGATCATTTGATTTTGCTCTACATCCAATACCTGCAATTGGGTGTTGTGAGAGACATCCAGGGTGGTTAACTGGTTGCCGGCTAAAGATAAATATTGAAGATCCGGATTTTGCGAAGGATCAATAGAGGAAATTTTTGTGCCGGCACAAATTAACGACTGCAATTTTGGCGCTCCGGTAGTGTCGAGCGATTCAAGAGCTCCGCCCAAAACGTCAAGATAGAGCAGATCCGGAGTGTCTGAAAGACTCAAGCTGGTCAGGTTCGGCCCACCGCAGGTGAGCTGTTCCAATTGCGGGTTTCCACTTAGATTCAGGCTTGAAAGTGGATTTCCATAGCATCGCAGTACCCGAAGAGCGCTATTGGAAAGAAGATTTAAACTGCTGATCTGGTTGTTATCGCAAACCAGAGAGGTCAGATTGGGATTGCCGGAAAGGTCAAGCGAAGTGATTTCGTTTGAATCGCACCGCAGCTCCTGAAGATTCGGAAAAAAGGAAATGCCCTGCAGGCTTTGAATCTTTTGCGGGCTTTGGTTTGCGACATTAATAGAGGTGACAGCATCGCATTCGGCTGGCATCAAGTATCCGTCATGATTCAGGTCGATATATGTAGAAATATAGTTTCGGAACACCGGGTCCGGGAAATTGGCTGCGTCAATGGCAATATCTCCATCTCTGGGCGTTCCCAATAAGGGAACTGAGAGGTCCGATGACGCTGCGACGGGAGAAGGAATTGCTATTGGAGTATCTTCTGCAGTCTCGGACCCATCCAAAGGAAGCTCAGCTGTGTTATTCTGAACGTCTGTATCGTCCGATTCTGAGGTCAAGGCTGAGGCAGAGCTGCTAAGGCATAAATTGCTTAGTATAAGCAGCAGAACCAGGGTCGCTGTCAGGAAAAATGAACGAGAGAATGCTTTCATTTAAGGATACCCCATGACGGTAAGACGTTTTAATATGAACAATTTTGAATTTGAAAGATCATTTTCAGTATATGAAAGCGGTCTATATTTCAGTCCATTTCCATGCGCTTCGAACGGCGGTGGAGATAAAAGCTTTTTCGATCGGGGCAGAGGACTTTGATGCTCATTTATAATTGGACGATTGGAGAAAATGAGATATTTCGGTCTCTTTTTGAGAGGGTTCAACGAATGAACAGCTTTGGTTATGGGACAAAGATCAGGTATTTGTTCTAAGTATTTATGTTTCAACAGCTGAGCTTTTTCATACTGTCGCTATTTCAATTGTAAGTATGTGGGCTTTGCGAATAATAAAAAAACTCAGAGCAAAGCAACCTTTGCTCTGAGTTTGGTGCGGATGAAGGGACTTGAACCCATATGAAATTGCTTTCACTGGAACCTGAATCCAGCGCGTCTGCCAATTCCGCCACATCCGCATATATGTAAACGCGCTCTCGCGCGATTACAACCGGGAGATTGATCAGGAGGATCGCTCTCACATGTCGCTTAAATATAATATCATGGATGGTTAGAAAAGTCAACTCTTTTATTCAAAATTTTTACTTTTTTTCGAAAAAAGATTCGGAAAAAAGACAGGCTGCGCCCAGACCTGCGATCAGAAGAATCAGCGGGCCCGCACTGGAAAGATACAGCAAATAGGTGCCGATCAAATAATTTGTAGACTCCATATAAGAAACGATTCCAATGCGAAGGAGGATCGAGCATAGTATACCGAAAATGAGGACGCAAAGGAGCCCGTCTCTGGTGAATTTTTTATGTCGCAGCTCGATAAATAGACGGCGCAGGCCACGAACCAGCTCACGAATACCAAAGAAAAGCGCAGGGAAGATCGCTATGCGGTAACACCAGGTGATCAAAGTAAAGCAAAAACCACTTAAACGCTCCGGGCGGGTGTAATAGGGATCAGCAGTATTAGCGATTGCTGTTTTACTGCTTTTGGTCATTGTGAACTGCTCGGCCGGATAGGCCTGATCAGGCGTGGCGTAACTGAGCGGGGCAAGGGAAGAACACTGCTCAAACAGCAGCAGGACCCGCAGAGAATTTCCGCATTCTTTGAGGGTCGGAAGCAGGAAGGAGGAGTCATACGGAACGGTAAAAGCTCCGCCGGAAGCAGAGGAAGCGGCGTTTGGAACCTGACCGCTGTCGCAGGCGGCGTTGATTTTGTTTGCAAGATCCTGATAGAAGCGGGCTGCGCTTTGGGCGTCTATGGCATACCCTGCGTCATAGGCAGCGCGGCGCAGAGCCCAGCAGAAGCCGCCGGAGGTATATTCGCCATATTCAATGTCGCCATATCCGTGCATATATTCCGGTGTTTCCAAAAGCTCTCCAAGCGCGACGGCTTCCGGGACTGCATCATAAATTTTTTGTCTTGTTTCCTTGCATACAAGAATACGTTTGTGCGGCGTATCGCTGTCAGCGCGTTTGAAAGCGTTGATTACGGCGGAAAATTCGCTCGAGGTAAAGTCACTGACTACAAATCGTCCATAGTATTGCAGATTCATATAGCAATAGGCGCAAATGCAGATCGCCGCAGCGCATACACCGGCGCTCAGAGGTAAAAGACGGATAAGGCGGCGCCGTATCGGTTCGTTTGCGCAAAGAATTGCAAGAATACAGACCGCGGCGCCGCAGACCGCAAAAGGAAGAAGCCAGACGCCGTCTTCACGGGTCAGCCACGCAAGTCCGAACCCAACGCCGCTCAGCGTTCCCCAAAGCAACATGGAGCGCACGGAGCTTTTCAGCCGAATGCCGAGTCCAAGCATTCCTGCGAAAAAGAGTAGGCAAAGAGAGGGGAAAATGTTGTCCCGATAGACGCGAAGGGTAAAGGCGGCTGTGGAATAGGGGCTAAACCAGAGGACAAGAAACAGACACAGACGGGCGATGCGTTTCGGAAGGACCGGCGCAAAAGCCCGTACAGTGCAGCCGCAGGCAAAGAGCCAAAGCAGCTGGCCGCCAATCAGATAAGGAATATGCAGCAGATTGAGCAGCGCGAGCCAGACGGAAAAAAACATATGCTTGGCGATGGTTGTCCAGCTGTAAGGGCCAAGCCACTCGCCGGCGCGAATGCTTTGGGCTGCTGCAAGCATCAGCTCATCATCGATCGGCGCGTTTTCGGGGAAAATTTGAATCAACTGAAACGCGCACAGCGCCAGTTTAACGGCAACACAGCCAAGCGCGACGATCCAGAATAACTTTCGAGATATTTCCAAAGAACGCAGTTTTTTCAATTCCCCGACCTCCAAGTGTTCTGCACAAAGCTTACCCTGATTTGATGAAATTGTAAAGAGAGCCGGTATTTGCACAGAGCGAATACCGGCAGTGCGGCGGATAAAAGGAAGGATTTGCCGGACTGCGCGAAAAACGCTCCGCAACTGAATTGCACAATAAAAAGAATTGTTTTAAAAATCGAGCAAAGCGAATGATATAAAAAAGCCGAATTCGGCGGATTTCACTTTTCCTGGAAACAGTTTTTATTTGCAGGCGGTGGGGAAGGCGAGACAGTTAAAGCATTCCGGGCCGATTAAACGGCCTGCTTGCAAAAAATAATTTGCGCACAAAAATCAGCGGCGCAGGTTTTGGTTAATATGCTTTCGATAAGACAGAACTATGGAATAAGGCATGGCACAGGTTCCCGGCTTGAGCCATGATGGGCGGACGTGCATCGGACGGTTAAGCCTGTATTTCAGCTTCCGGCAGGAAGACTGTGGGCTTATGATGATGCGGATTCGGGGGAATGGATAGCTATAGACAAGGGATGACGGTCGTGATTTAAGCGTTTTTTGTCAGCAAGGCGGGGAAATTCGATACGTGAAAAGGCACGGCAGAAGATCTGCGTTTTAACGCGCTCTGCCGTGCCTTTTTTGATGATTTATAAGAAATGCACTGAAGCTTGCTTTTAGAATTTTTCACCTGCGACAACCGGCTTTGCGTCCTGCGGAATTGGAGAGAGGAAGCCGACTGCGGAACGCTTGTCAAATTCTTCTTTTGCCTGTTCCAGCAGCGAGGGGTTTTCCAACAGATCAATCGCCGCACCGGCTATAACTTTGCCGGCGCAAAGCATCCCCTTATAGGCAATCGAGGATTTTCCGCACGCAACGTTCTGCCAGGAATGGCTGGGCTGGCGGGACGGATAGGTGACCGCGCGCATCTGCGCAGTTGGGGTGAGCCAGCTGACGTCGCCGACGTCGGTGGAGCCAAAAACAAAGCGCTCGTTGGAGCTGAGCGGCTCCAGGAAATCGTTTAACGGCTTGCTGCCGCCCTCGGTCATCTTCTCCATGAATTGACGATAGTCAGCCGGGGAATCGGCGCTTACGCCGGGCAAAGCGCTGTCCTGAATCTCAAAGGTGTCGATATAGGACTGCGCAAGTTCCCGTTCGGCGTCGGAGTATTGCGGAACGCCAACCGCAGCGAAGTTATCGTAAAGAACTTTTTCCAGCGTGAAATTGGGCAGCAGGTTGGAGGTACCGTCGATGAACTTGGTTTTCAGGGTCGTTTCGGTCATAAGCGCGGCGCCCTGCGCAATCTTGTCCACTCGCTCGAGCAGCTGCAATGCGTCCTTGACCCAGATCGAGCGAACCATATACAGAACCTGCGCGCGCGGCTGCACGACGTTGGGAGAACAGCCGCCCGCATCAGTGATTGCGTAATGCACCCGGCATTCTCCCGGCATATGCTCGCGCAGGAACTGCACGCCGACGTTCATCAACTCAACCGCGTCCAGCGCCGAACGGCCAAGGTGTGGGCTGCCGGCGGCGTGGGAGGCGATGCCGGTAAACTGATATTCTTTTTGAATGGAGCAGTTGTTGGTTCCCGAAACGATATAGTTGCGGTCGTCAGGATGCCAGGTCAGCGCAGCGTCCAGCTCTTTCCAAAGGCCGTCCCGCGCCATAAAAGCCTTACCGGCGCCGCCCTCTTCACCCGGGCAGCCAAAAAAGATAACCGTGCCGGGCAATTTGTTTTCGCGCAGATATTCCTTAACGGCGCAGGCTGCTGCCAGAGCGCCGGCGCCAAGCAGGTTGTGGCCGCATCCATGTCCGGCGCCGCCTTCGGTTATGGCCTGTCTGCTTGTTGCGCCGGCAACCTGCGACAGGTCGGAAAGTGCGTCGAATTCGCCAAGAATGCCGACAACCGGCTTGCCGCTGCCAAATTTTCCGCTGAATGCGGTAGGAACACCGCACAATCCTGTTTCAACTTCGAAGCCAAGCTTGCGCAGCAAGTCGCAGTAGGTCTCCATGGATTTGTACTCAAGCAGGGAAAGCTCGGCAAGTTCCCATATTTTATCCGAAAGAGAGCAGAACACATTGCTGTTCTGTTCAATATATTGCAATGCCTGCTGTTTGTCCATTTTATCCTCCATTTGCAACAAGGCCATCCTTCCGCAGGATGACCTTGATTGGTTAATTCCCGGGTGTTTCGAGACAAAAGCCCCGAAGTCCGAAAGTCTCTATGCTGAAAATCCAGAGCGGATTTCAACTGGATTTTACTGACTGTATGGTTGATTAATACAGTACCTTGCTCAGGAAGTCCTTGCAGCGCGGGCTGGAAGGATTGCTGAAAAGCTTGGAAGGCGCGCCCATCTCCTGAATGCGGCCTTCGTCCATAAAGACGACCGTATCCGCAACTTCGCGTGCAAAGCCCATCTCGTGGGTGACGATAACCGAGGTCATGCCGGAGCGGACCAGATCCTTGATAACGTTGAGAACTTCGCCGACCATTTCCGGGTCGAGCGCAGAGGTCGGTTCATCAAAGAGCATGACTTCCGGCTCCATTGCAAGCGCGCGCATAATGGCGACACGCTGCTTCTGTCCGCCGGAAAGCTGAATCGGATAGGCGTCCCGGCGGTCTGCAAGCCCGACGCGATCCAACAGCTCAAGCGCCTTTTCTTCCGCTTCGTTCTGCGGCATGTTTTTTACCTTGATCGGCGCAAGGGTCATGTTTTCCAAAATGGTTTTGTGCGGGAACAGATTGAAGTGCTGAAAAACCATGCCCATCTTGGTGCGCACAGCATCCAGGTCAACCGGAGGCTTTTTGAAGGGCTTTTTCTTTTGGTTGATCACGAGACCATCGAACAGAACCTCGCCCTTATCCGGTTCTTCAAGAAGATTGAACGACCGCAGCAGGGTGCTTTTTCCGCTGCCGGACGGCCCGATGATAACGGTTGCGGTATTGCGGGGAATATCCAAAGACACATCGTCCAGCGCGTGAATGGTGCCTTTATAGGTTTTGAAAAGATGTTGGGCCTGCAGAATATTATCGTTCGTCGCCACGGCGCATTCTCCTTTCGATAGCCTGAATTGCTTTGGAGGTCGGGAAGGTCAGCAGGAAATAGAGCATAGCTGCGACAAGCAGCGGCTCCAGCGCCCGGAAGGTTGCGCCGCGAACCAGATTTGCGGCATACATGATCTCCGCCATGCCGATAACCGAGCAGATGGAAGACTCCTTGATGATGGTGACAAACTCATTGGCGATTGCCGGCAGGATGTTTTTGATCGCCTGCGGCAGAACAATGAAGCGCATGTTCTGTTTCTGGGTAAGTCCCAGGGAACGCGCGGCCTCCGTCTGACCGAAATCAACCCCCTGAATACCGCCGCGAACAATTTCTGCAACGTATCCGGCGCTGTTGAAAGCGATGGCGACAATGCCGGGAATAAACCGGCTGCTGTCAATAAAGCCAAACAGATTAAAGGCGGGGACTGTGATGAAAGTGAATATGCCGTAATAGAAGATATACAGCTGCACAAGCAGCGGAGTGCCGCGGACAAATTCGATATATGCGCCTGAAATAAAGCGCAGCAGGCGGCCGATATACTTGCCCTTGGCCAGGCGCATGAACGCGAGCAGAAGCGCAAGCACCAGTCCCAGCAGGACCGAACAGAACGCAAGCAGGATCGTATAAAGAACGCCGCGCTCAAAATAGGGCAGGTAGTCTAGCATTTTGGCAAAGCCTTCGATACTGACCATTCTGTTTCTCCTTGTTTATGTATTGTTGCCCTGCCGGTGCAGAGCCGGGAAGAATCCGGAACTTCTTCGTGTGTTCCGGAGAATCAGGAAACCGGCCCACGAAGCGGCCGGATGCTCAATACCAAATCCTTCAAACACGGATTTGACCTTGAGCATAGTTTATCCGATGTCCGCAGGTTTGACAAGGCGGACACCGGATAACTGCACATTATTGGGAAGACAAATTAGATTTAAGCAATAGCCTGATCCGAAATTTCGTTGGCAGCCGCGACATATTCGTCCATCTTGCCGCTCTCGAGCAACTCGGCGATGACTTCGTTGACAACCGCGAGCAGATCATCGTTGCCTTTGGCAATCGCAACCGAAGAACCTTCGGAATCATATTCAACCGGGCACATCTCGATGATTTCCGGATAGGTCTTCATGTAGTTTTCCAGAATCGCAGTCTCGAGGAAAGCACCCTGGACTTTTCCGGAAACAAGCTCCATTACGACGTCCGGAACAGTTTTCAGCAGAACTGCGGAAGCGTTCGGCGTATTCTCAGCAAGCAGGTCAGCCTGGATGGAACCGGTCTGCGCAGCAACCTGTAAACCAGTGAAATCCTCATAGCTGGTGTATTTGTCCTTGTTGGACTCAAGAATCGCGAAGGACTGACCGCCAAAGTAGTAAATATCCGAGAAATCAAAGGTCTCTGCACGCTCGGGGTCAGGCGAGAAGCCCGCAATGCCGAGATCAACGGTACCGGCCTGAAGCTCAATGAGAATAGAGTCAAAGTTCATGTCCTTGATCTCCAGTTCAACGCCGATGTGGTCGGCAATCGCCTGCGCAAGATCCATATCGAAACCGACAATTTTGTCTTCGCCGTTTTCGTCAAGAATGTGGAACTCATAGGGAGCGAAGTCGGCCGATGTTCCGACAACCAGTTTGCCGGCAGCCTTGATTTTGTCGATCGTCGGGGTCGCAGCAGTTTCGGACTGTTCCTGCTGCGCGCTGTCTCCAGCGTCCTCAGCGGGCTCTTCCGCCGGCTTGCCGCAAGCTGCGAAGGAGGAAGCAAGAATCAAAACAAGCATAAGAGCAATAAGCTTTTTCATTTTTTCCAATCCCTTTCCGTAATATCTTTGTTGTGCTCTTATTATATGCGCATATTTGAAAATGTACAATTTTTATATTTTCTCATATCCTATTAAATTCAACTAAAAATAAATAATTATTTAAAATAAGAATGTGATAATTAAAATATCAAAAAATATCATTTAATTTCTTTATTTTATTCAATATTAAACGTATAATTTATTGTATATTCATTTGAATATTCGTGAATATTATTTAATGCTGCGACCCGAAGCTTGAAAAGTTATATTGCGCTTATTAATACATTAAAAGGGAAATCTATTTTTATTTTTGTGCGAAAGCAAAAACCGGCTTATGCGGTATTGACAGTGGAAAAACGAATGATTATACTCAAACTCAGACAAACGGCGCTCCGACAGGATGGTTCGGAGCGCTCTTTTTGGAGAAGAAAGGAAGAAAGCTATGCCAAGGTATACAAAAGAAGACATCGCCCGCATCGTTAAAGAGCAGAACGTCCGCTTTATCCGGCTGCAGTTTACGGATATTTTCGGCCAGCTTAAAAACGTTGATGTGCCTGTCTCCCAGCTGGACAAAGTGCTCGAAGGGAAGAGCATGTTTGACGGTTCGTCGATTGAAGGTTTTGTGCGTATTCAGGAAAGCGATATGTACCTGAAACCCGACTTCGGCAGTTTTGTCTGCATTCCTTGGCAGCAGCAATTCGGCAAGGTCGCGCGGCTGATCTGTGATGTTTATATGCCGGACGGTACGCCGTTTGAGGGAGATCCCCGTTATCGTCTGCGCAAGGCTTTGGCGGAAGCCGCAGAACTGGGCTATTCCTTCAATGTCGGTCCGGAATGCGAGTTCTTCCTGTTCAAAGCGGACGAAAACGGTAAACCGACGACCCACGTGCTGGACAAGGCCGGTTATTTTGATCTTGGTACTATCGACCGCGGATGCATTGTCCGGCGGGAAATGTGCCTTGCGCTGGAGGATATGGGCTATGAGGTTGAGGCCTCGCACCATGAATGCGCACCAGGACAGCACGAAATCGACTTTAAATACGCGGATGCGCTCAGTTCGGCGGACAATATTATGACCTTTAAGCTCGCGGTCAAGAGCGTCGCGCAGAAAAACGGACTGCACGCCACTTTTATGCCCAAGCCGGTTTACGGACAGGCGGGATCGGGCATGCACACCAACATGTCGCTTTTTAAAGACGGCCGCAATGTGTTTGCGGATGAAAACGACAAGCTGGGACTGAGCAAGGAAGCGTACAGCTTTATTGCCGGACTGATCGAACATGCAAAGGGTATGACGGCGATCACGAATCCGCTGGTTAATTCCTACAAACGTCTTGTACCAGGCTATGAAGCACCCTGCTATATTGCGTGGTCGGCCCAGAACCGCAGCCCGCTAATTCGCGTGCCGAATGCGCGCGGCATGGGTACCCGTGTTGAGCTGCGCAATCCGGATCCCTGCGCCAACCCCTACCTTGAACTTGCCGTCTGCCTTGCTGCCGGACTTGACGGCATCAAGCGCGGCCTGACGCCCCCGCCTTCGGTCGACCTGAACATCTATGAGCTGTCTGCACAGCAGCGTGCTGAGATGAAGATTGACAGTCTTCCGGCTTCGCTGCACAATGCGATCACCGAAATGCAGAAAGACGAACTGGTAATGTCGGTGCTTGGCCCGCACATTGCGCCGCGTTATATTGAGGCGAAGCTTCGTGATTGGGAAGACTACCGGATGCATGTGACCGACTGGGAAATTCAGAAATACTTTACGGCGTTCTGATTTGACGCTGCAAACAAGACAGTTATGGCGCCGCCCGCCGGGGCGGCGCTGTTTATTATTTAAAGGCGGCGATCAGGCCTGACTGCGCGGTGAAAATCCGGACTTTGGGACAATTGGCAAACACGGGCAAACATGCTACAATCTAATTATTATGGATAATAGGGGGAGAGCGGAGTTGGACAGGAAAATACCGATTATTATTGATTGTGATCCCGGCCATGACGATGCGCTGACCATTATGTGGGCGCTCGCTTACCCGGAAAAACTGGACGTGCGGGGAATCGTGACCTGTGCCGGCAACCAGACGATTGAAAAGACGACGAGAAATGCGCTGCGGATGCTGACATTTCTGGGGCGTACCGATATTCCGGTTGCTGTCGGCGCAGCCAAACCGCTGGTTAAGCAGATAGAGGTAAAGGGAACGCCGATCGTTCATGGTGAGAGCGGACTGGATGGCCCGCAGCTGCCTGAGCCGGCAGTTAAGCCGGTAAAAATGAGCGCGGTCGAGCTGCTTGCGCAATTGCTGGAACAAAGTGAGGAGAAGATCACCATTCTGGAACTCGCCGCCCATACCAATATCGCGACGCTGTTCGCTGCCCGGCCAGATTTGATCGATAAGGTGGAAGCCGTCTACATGATGGGCGGCGGAACGGTAGGGAACTGGACGCCGGCTGCGGAGTTTAATATCTGGTGGGATCCCGAAGCGGCCCGGATCACCTTTAAGACGGGGTTGCCAATAACAATGGCGGGATTGGATGTGACCCAGAAGGCGTATATTACCCGCGAAGAAAACGAACAGCTGCGGGCGCAGGGAAACAAAGGTTCGGTGCTGGCGGCAGAGCTGATCGACTTTTTTGGCCGCTATCATTATGAAGTTGAGGGATTCCCCGGCTGCACCTTGCATGATCCCTGTGCGGTTGCGGCGCTGCTTTCGCCGGAGCTTTTCAAGGGAGAGCAGTGCAATGTGGATGTTGAGCTTTCCGGCGAACTTACCAGCGGCATGACCGTTATCGATCGGGTAAATTACCTGAGCAAGATTATGGGCAGAAAAGTTGACTGCAACACGAACGTGCTGTTCGAGGTGGACAGGGATGCGTTTGTTAAAGCATTCATGCAGGCAATGAAAAAACTGGGCTGAATCTTCACAGCTTCGCGCTGCCTGCTTGTCTGAAACACGGGCGCCATGCCCGAAAACAACAGGAGAAATAAAGTGGATATAAAGAATAAACATCTGCTGCCGCGCATGCTGGTGGCAGCCATCGGTTTGATCTTTTGCGGAATTGGTGTGGGTCTGTCGCTCTATGCGGACCTGGGTGTTGATCCCGCAAGCGTTATGGAAACCGGCGTTGCCCGGGTAACCGGCCTGTCTTTTGGCACGGCTACTGCACTGATCAATCTGGCGATTCTGCTGGTTGTTCTGTTCATTGACCGCAGCTATATTAACATCAGTTCCCTTCTCGCGATTTTTTTCATTGGCTATGTCGCGGACGCGGTTACCTGGGTTCTGAATCTGGTGTTTTTGCAGTCGCCCTCCCTTGCGGGCCGTATTGTGCTGCTGCTGATCGGAAATGTGATTATTGCGCTGGGTGTGGCGGTCTACATCGTTCCGAAGCTCGGCGTCGGCGCGATTGATCTCGTATCCCAGATCATCTCGGATAAGGGGCATCTTACCTATCGGTGGGTACGGATTGCGGGGGATCTGAGCTATCTGCTCATTGGATGGGCATTGGGCGGCGCCGTGGGCGTCGGAACGGTCGTGAGCGCTTTTATGGTTGGGCCGGTCGTCCAGTTTTGGCGCCCGATCGTTTATAAGGTTACCGATCGAATTCCCGGTTGTGCGCACTGAGCAAAAGATAAAGAGGACAAATCGATACGCAATATTCCTTTTGCGTCCGGCTTTAAAGATTTGAAAATTGCAGTTCAAACGCGGAAGTGTTTGTTATGCAAAATATGATCGACTGAATGATTTACAGCAAGTATATTTTTCGTTTTAAATATCTGTTTGGAATTCATTGGCGCCGGATGCATTTTCGGAAAAAGCAGATGAAAATCTTCCTGCGAACGGGAAAGCGGCAAGTATTGTCGGACTGCAACATGAAATGATATGTTTTTAGATAGGGTGGCTGTTCAGATGTGACAGCGTCCGGTTGCCCTGTAATTGGACAGGAAAAAACGGTCAGAAAGCTGTAAAGGGAAAATAGCGGGCACGGAGAAAATGTATGCCGGCAGAGATTTGGCAGGCAGTCCGCGCTTTGCAGGAAAAGAAATACAAGAAATCAAAGCTGAACTGCGGAGAAAACGTAATGAAAAAACTTCTTAATTCTGCTTTTAGCCGCGCTGTTTTTGTCGGGCTGTTTATGGTGCTTCAGCTTGCGGTGATTATCGGTGCGATTTTGCTGTTCCGCGATAAAGCAACCTACATCTATTTCGGTTTTGAACTGGTGTCTGTCGTTGCAGTACTTTGGATCGTCAACAGCCCCAGCAACCCTGCTTACAAAATCGCGTGGATCATTCCGGTGCTGTTGCTGCCGGTTTTTGGAGGTCTGTTCTGGCTGGTATTCGGCCGGGATCGCCTTTCGCGCCACGAGCGGGAAAGAATGCGGGGAATTGAAATCCGCTATGCGCAGGCAATGCAGGCTGCGCCGAATGAAATCGGGGAATTGGACGCGGAGAATCATGAGGCGGCTTTGCAGGCGGGCTATACATTGCGTATGGCAGGGGCGCCGGTTTATCGCCGCACCTCAACAGAATACCTTGAGATCGGCGAAACCTATTTTGCCCGGATGTTGGAGGAGCTGGAGAAAGCGCAGAAATTCATTTTCCTAGAGTATTTCATCATTGAGCCGGGAAAAATGTGGGACCCTATTCTGGAGCTGCTCGAGCGAAAGGCAAAGCAGGGCGTGGATGTTCGGGTAATGTATGACGATTTTGGCTGCCTGATGACTCTGCCGAACAACTATTTCCGCACACTGCAAGCACGCGGCATCAAGGCATGTATCTTCAACAGATTTGTGCCGGTGCTTTCCTCACGCTTTAACAACCGGGATCACCGGAAAATCTGTGTGATAGACGGCAATGTGGGGATTACAGGTGGTATAAATCTTGCGAATGAATACATTAATGCATATCCTAAACACGGCCACTGGCTGGATTGCGGCATTTTGCTCAAAGGAGAGGCGGTCTGGAGTCTCACTGTGATGTTCCTGTCGGTATGGGATTTTGTGTGTTCGCAGCAGGAGGACTTCAGCCTTTACAGACCCGACCCCGATTTTTGCGCGACAGTGTCTGACGACGGTTTTGTACAGCCCTTCACAGATACGCCGATGGACAATGAACCGGTCGGGGAAACGGTTTACATGAATATTATCAACCGTGCCAAGCGGTATGTTTATATTTGTACGCCCTATCTCATTATCGACAACGAAATGACCACCGCGCTGTGCATGGCGGCGAAAAGCGGCGTGGACGTTCGAATAGTAACGCCGCATGTGCCGGACAAGCGGTTTGTTCACATGACTACGCGCTCCTACTATCCGCTGCTGCTTGCGGCAGGAGTTAGGATCTATGAGTACACACCGGGATTCGTACATGCAAAAACCTTTGTCTGCGACGACCAGTACGGTGTAGTCGGCACGATCAATCTGGATTACCGCAGTCTGTTCCTGCATTATGAAAATGCTGTCTGGCTCTATGAATCCTCTGCGGTGCATGAAATTCGGGACAGATTTTTGCAGACCCTGACTGTGTGTGAGGAGATGAATGCGGCCAAAGCGAGGGCAACAGGCTTTGCGCGGCTGAAAAGGGCAGTGCTGCGTCTTTTTGCGCCGTTGATGTGATAGGCCGAGAAAGCCGGATTCCGGTGTAAAAAAATAAAGAAATGAAACGGGAGGAATATAGGATGACGATTTTAAGAACAGAAGGCTCCTTTCCCTCGGTTGACGGAATAAACACGGTTGTGTACACAAAATGGCAGGCGCAGGAGGGGCAGCCCAAAGCGGTGCTCCAGCTGGTGCACGGTATGGCGGAGTACATCGACCGCTATGATGAGTTTGCAGGTTTTATGGCGCAGGCCGGATATATCGTTTACGGCCATGACCACCTCGGACATGGACGCACGGCGAAATCCGCGGAAGACCACGGCTATTTTGCGAAAAAAGATGGGTATAAGCTGCTGGTTGAGGATATACACAGCATGACCGGATTGGCGCGGCGCGAAAATCCGGATCTGCCGCTGATTCTGCTCGGCCATAGTATGGGGAGCATGCTGGTTCGCCTTTACGCCGACAGTTATTCGAAAGACATCGACGGCCTGATCATCATGGGGACCAGCGGCCCAAATCCGGCGAGCGGGGCGGGGCTGGCGCTTGCACGGCTTACCGGTTTGCTGCGCGGGGGGAAACATCCCAGTCCGCTGATTAATCAGATCGGCTTCGGCGCGTTTGCCAAAAAGCTTGCCGATGTGCAGACGCCATTGGACTGGCTTTCCAAAAACCGCGAATCGGTCGCGGCCTACATCGCGGACGAAAAATGCGGTTTTCCGTTCACGGCGTCGGGCTATGCGGATCTGTTTCGTCTTTTGCGCACTGTGTCCCGTAATAATTGGGCAGACGGTATCCGGCGTGATCTGCCCGTTCTGATCATATCGGGCAAGGATGACCCCGTCGGCAATTACGGAAAAGGGGTTACCGCAGTGCGCGCCCATCTCACCCGGAAGGGCATCACAAGCCTGGACATGATTCTGTACGAAAATATGCGCCACGAGATCCTTAACGAGCCGGAACGCCGCCAGGTATTCGACGATCTGCTTGGGTGGTGCGAAAAAACACTGGCTAATACGAGAAAATAACGGAGAAAGTATGATCCTGGAAGCTTCCGGCGTCGCGCTGTCCTACGGCGCGGACGTTGTTCTGACAAATGTAACTTTTCAAATTAACGAAAACGAGCGGGTTGGACTTGTCGGCCATAACGGCTGCGGAAAGACGACCCTGCTCAACATCATTACCGGAGAGCTGGACCCGAGCGCGGGAGAGGTAACGCTTAAAGCAAACGCGACAATGGGCTATCTCAAACAAACAGCCGGCCTCACGCTGGGCAACACAGTATACAGCGAGATGCAGTCGGTCAACCGCGCAGATGAACTGCTTGCAAAGATGAAAGAACTGGAACGCAGCATGGGAGGCGATCCGGCGAAGGTTGAGGAATATGAGCGGGTAAGCGCGCGGTATGAGGCAATTGACGGCTATCATCTGGATTACAATATCCGGCGCATACTCAATGGTATGTCTTTTCCGGAGCAAAGCTGGGAAAAGCCGGTTGCCGTGCTCAGCGGCGGGGAAAAGACCCGTCTTGCGCTGGCTAAATTGCTGATCATGCACCCGGACTTGCTGATCCTGGACGAGCCGACCAACCATCTTGATCTTGAAACGATCGAATGGCTGGAGGAGTTTCTGCTCGGTTACAAGGGCGCGGTGCTGATCGTTTCCCATGACCGCTATTTTCTCGATCGGGTCACGACCAAAACGCTGGAGATTCAAAACGGGAAATCCCGCATGTATAACGGTAACTTTGAAGCCTACATGCGCCAGAAAACCGAAAATGACGCGCGGGAAGAGGCGGTCTACAAACGCACGGTTGCGCAGGCGGAAAAGCTGCGGGAATATGCCGAACGGAATATCACCCGCGCTTCCACCTCCAATATGGCAAAAAGCCGGCTCAAGATGCTGGACAGGCTGGACCTGACCGCCCCGGAAAACAGCGAGCATGTCCGGGTGAAATTCCGTATCGAGCCGAATAGCGAGCCCTATAAAGAAGTAGTGATTGCAAAAGATCTGCAAATCGCGGCAGGCAAAAGAGACCTTATCACAGGATTGAGCTTTACGCTGTTTCGCGGGGAACGCCTTGCGATCATCGGTGCAAACGGTACCGGCAAAACCACTTTGCTGAACACCCTGCTCGGCAAACATCCGCCGCTTAAGGGAAAGCTGATCCTGGGCGGCGGGGTCAAGATGAGCTGCATGGAACAGAATCTTTATGGGATCCGGTCCAAAAATCCGCTGGAGTATATCTGGGACCTTTATCCCTCCATGTCCCAGCTGGAGATCCGCAGTCTGCTGGCGAGTGTGGGATTCCGCGGGGAGGATATCTTCATCGAGGCGTCTGGCCTGTCCGGCGGCGAACTTGCGAGACTGAATCTTGCGCGCATTTCGCTTGAACACCCCAATCTGCTTGTTTTGGACGAGCCGACCAACCATCTGGATATCTATACCAAAGATGTGCTTTGCGACGCGCTGCGGGAGTACAAGGGCAGCATGATCGTGGTCACCCACGACCGCTATTTGATGGAAACACTGGGCAGTCGCCTGCTGCTGATTGAGAACGGTCGCGGCGTATTCTTCGAGAGTTATGCACAATATAAGGAATATCGGGAAACCGGAATCCTGCCGCCGCAAAGCGGGGAAATGCCGCACAAACAGGAGCCGGAGCGCAAAAAAAACGAAGTGTCCATAGAGGGCGCGAAAGCGGCGATCAACAGCCAGAAGGAGGCGCGCCGCCGCCGTGCGGAAGAAAGAGAGCGCCGCAGCTTTTTGGAAAAGAGGATCGACGAACTGGAAGGCGAGGTCTATGATCTGCAAGCACAGCTTGAGCTGCCGGAGGTCACGACTGATCCGGACAAGTTGACCGAGGTTTGTGCTGCGCTGGACAAATTCAAGGCAGAGCTTGAGCTTCTGACCGACGAATGGCTGGAAAACTACGCGGATGACTGAACATAATAGAGGTCTGCGACGACTTTCCACCGATTTGCAGCATCAAAAGCAGCCGTTCTGTCCGAACCCTTTCAGGACAGAACGACTGCTTTAATGTTTGCAACAAAATAGACCAATCTGTTTATGCCGAGGGCATTGGAAAAAGCAAGTTATGCACAATATCCCAATATCCAGGCTGGCCGAAAGAATCTTGGAGAAAAGAAAAATCAAAGATTTTTATCGTGCATTATCGCAAACGAGAAAAGTTTGCTATTCGACTTAAAAATCTGCCGGATGGCTAAAGTACCCGTGCTTGCCGATTATTGCCAGAGCAGGAAAGGCCGGAAAGAACGTTCAGCTCTTGCTTTTACGTCGGATTTTTGTAACGATTGTCTTCCCACATTCACACCGGTTCAGTTTCCGTAATATCCCTTCAGAGGGAGATTGTTCGAATGCAGTCAGTGACCGAATGTGGCACACACGTTATGTTTTGGCATATCGTTGACCTTGTGCGCCGATGTTATCGTCTGTACGGCGTATGTCGGGAGGCAGGAAAACAGTTGGGGCCCAAACGATTGGCCCGCGTTAGAATAAAAGGAAGTAATAGGGAGCAAATCATGGAGATCTTTTGTCTTTATGGAGCGGATGGAAAAGAAAAAATATCGCTTGAACTTAAGGAAGTATTAGGTTTTCCGGACGAGATCAATTATGAGGGAGGATATGGCATTGTTTCCGCACTGAAGATCGAAATTGGGTGTTATCATATAAAATGTGACAGGCATATTTCTTCAACAGGGGTATTATACCGATTCTCTGACAAATTGAAGGAGTGCTATAGAAACCTTGCCGGGAGCGCGGAATATCGTTTGATGGAAAACGATCTGTCACTTGTCGTGATAATGCTGCCTTATGGGCACGCCGTTGTCCGGGGGAGATTTCAAGAATACCCAGACAGGGGAAATGTGTTTGAGTTTGAAATGGGTACAGACCAGACCTGTCTTCCTGCCGTGTTTCAGGGGATAGACAGTTTAAAGGATACCTATGGGGGGATGAATGGTGTTAAAGAATTAAAAGAGAAAAAAAGTAGAAGAAAATGGTTTCACCATAGAAAAACAAATAAATGATTCGAAGGCAAAGCATGGCATTTCTTTGAAACAGATGCGCAGGAATTTTGCTCGGCGGCAAACGTTTCACGTCTTGAATTAGCAGATGTCTAGCTTGCCGGCATGCCGTACGCAAAGAAGAATCACCTGAATACCAATCTGTCAGATTGGATTTCAGGTGATGAGGTTAACATAAAAGCAGATGGATTAGTAGTTTTGACCGTTTGTGCCGTGAACCATCTGAATATCCAGCGCACGCCCGGCACTGAAATTATAAAACAGCGTAAAGGACCAACGGCGCAAAGCCTTTGCGGATGCAGCGAACATGAATGGTATGACGCAGGCAACGTCTAGACGATTGCCCGCCGTTAAGGCATCTTGCGCGCCTCGATGTAATGGACGGCGAGGCCGCGATTCAGAAACATCTGCTCGTGCTCGGTGAGCACAACATCCTGCGGCACGTTTCCCGCATAGTAATCGGCTTCGACCCGTACAAGTTCAAAACCGGCCTGGGCAAAGTAGCGCTGGCTGTCCTGAAAAAGTTCGTCGTCATCGGTTTTAAAATAGACCATGCCGCCGTCCCGAAGAAATGCGCGGTAAAGGGAAAGCTGGCGCGGATGGGTCAGACGGCGTTTCCAGTGTTTGGGCTTGGGCCAGGGATTGGGAAAGTTGATGTAAAGCGTGTCCGCCATATCTCGCGCATCCAGAATCTGCGGAATGCGCTCAATGTCCCAGCTCATTGCGAGCAGATTATCCACAGGCCGCCCGGCAAGATCGAACTCCCGTTCAGCGGCGCGTTTGGCAATCACCAGTACCTCGCTTTTCAGGTCGATGGCGAGATAGTTCCTTTCAGGATGCAGCGCGGCCTCATGGGCGAGGAACGCGCCTTTGCCGCATCCAAGTTCGATAAAAAGCGGCTGATCCGGCCGCGCAAAGCTCTCTTTCCAACGGCCGAGCATATCCGGCGCATAGTCCACAAAAAAGGGGCACGCCGCGAGCTCGGGGCGCGCCCATGGTTTTCTTCTCATTCTCATTTTCTGTTTCCCGCCTTCTTCTTTGCCGTTTTTTTCTTCATGACCGAAAAGCCAAACCGGCCAAGGTATCGCCCAAGCGCATAGTAGCCGCCGTGCGCATAGGCGAGCAGTCCCGCCCGGTCCAGCCGCAGCCTTCCGGCGGCGTCCAGCAGCGCGTCATCCACACAAACACCGACAATATCCGCGAGGAACATGTCGTGAGAGCCGAGCGGCATTGTCTCAAAAACGCGGCATTCCAGGCAGACAGGGCTGTCGCAGAGCATAGGCAGGCCGAGAACCGGCGACGGCTCGGTTCGAAGGCCAAGCGCCTCAAACTTATCCAGATCCCGTCCGGAACGCACACCGCAGAAATCCACAGCGCGCGCAAGCCGTTCGGTCGGCAGATTGACGACAAACCCGCCGCTTTTCGCAATCAGTTCGTAGGACAGCCGGCTTGGACGCACGGAAATGTAGGTCTTGGGCGGGATCGTATTAATGATTCCGGTCCATGCGGCGGTAAAAACGTTGCGCCGCTCGTCCGACTGCGAGGTGACAAGGGTCGGCGGTACCGGTGCAAGCAGCGCGCCGCCCTTCCAGGCAATTTTCCCCATCTCAGCTAAGCTCCCGAACGCGCGGCTGCTGCTTTTTGGAAAACGCCTGCGGCAGACTGAAAATATAACCGATCAGCAGGAAGACAAAACCCTCCGCAACCTGTTTGTAGAGATATTCGCTTTTGAGAACCGGCGCGGTGAGGTTTTTGGAAACCAGCGAAATCAGTTCGCGCAAGCTGAAGACATATCCAAGATCGATCCAGTGAAGATAGACCGAGTAAAGCAGCACGAAAAACGCCGCGCCGGAAAAGAAAAGCAGCGGCAAAAGCAGAACCGAGGTGCCCTTGCCTGCACAGGGTTTCCCGCCAAACAGAGCATAACCGAGGCTGGCAGCGATCGGCATAATAACCGCGACCCAGGCGCAGAAATAAGAATTCAGCGCAAGATATGCATAAGCGGCGGCCGCAAGCAGCACGAAAAGAAGCGCTCCCATAAAGCCGAGAAAAGAGCCCTGCTGGCGGACATAGACCGGCTGCTGCCTTGAGGCGCCGGCCAGCAGCCGGGAGGCGCATTCCGAATCGCAGGCATGCGCGTGGTTGGCAATTCTGACTATATTGTAGGAACCCATCGGCTGTCCGCAGTTGCTGCAAATCCCCGCACCGGGTATTCCAAGGGTTTTCAGCTGGCTGATCAGCAGAGCGCTGAATTCCAGCAGAAGAGAGGCGTTCTTTTTTGCGACGACCACGCTCGCGCCGGTAGAGGTCATGCTGAAACTCACCAGTTTATATCCCGCGGCGCTCGCCTGAACAAAGGCCTTCAGCTCGTCGATTGCGCCGCTGTCCACCCGGCCCAGCCGCGCATCCACAAACAGCTCGACTTCACGGTTTTGCTCGGAAAAGGTTACGATATAGTCGCCGCATCTGCCGTAAACAATATCGCCGTCCCGGCTGAGTTCCAGCTCTTTTTTAAAAATGCCAAGCTTGCTCACAGAATTACTCCCTGTTCAGATTAATTTAAAGGTAAAACTCATTTTTCAGGCTTCGTTCAAACAGCGCGCTGATCGAATCGCGCGGGTCCGCCTGCTGATAGAGCACCGCGTTGACCGCGGCGCAGATGGGAAGCTCCACCTCATAGCGCGTGCCGAGGGTCATGAGGGCCTGTACGGTGTAGCAGCCTTCCGCCAGCGCCTCAAAGCGCTCTCCCCGCACAAAGCTTTCCCCATATTGCCGGTTGTGGCTGTATTGGGAAAAGACGGTTGCTTCATAGTCGCCGAGATGGCAAAGACCATAGGCGGAAAGCTCGTCTCCGCCCATTGCGCGGATAAGCCGGGCGATTTCTCTGGTTCCGCGGGACATCAGCGCGCCTTTCAGCGAACTGAGTCCCAGACCGTCCAGCATGCCTGCTGCGATGCCGACAACGTTTTTGGAAGCTGCGCCGACCTCGTTCCCGAGCAGATCCTGCCCATAGTAAAAGCGTATGAGGTCGGAAGAAAACGCATCGACCAGGTACCGCTTGGCGTCCTCCTGCTCACTGTCAATGACCATGCAGTTGGGCACGCCGCGGCAAAATTCCTGCACGTGGCCGGGTCCGAGCCATACCGCGATGCGGTTGGAGGGATCAAGACCCGCTTTTGCAATCTCGGACAGCCGCCGGCCGGTGCCGACTTCCAGACCTTTCATGCAGAGAATCACGAGCTTGTCCCGCAGTCCGGCACAGCGTAATTCAGCGGCCAGCGCGGCAAGTCCCTGTGAATTGATGGAAATGACGACGGCGTCCGAGCAAAGCGCCCGGGATAAATCATGGGTCAGCTCGACCTGCGGGCCGAGCGTGACAAGACCATTGGTGCGTGTTTCGCAAAAAGCGCGCATCCGCGCAGATTCAGCGCGCCCATAAAGCGCGACGGTATGTCCAATGCGGGAGAGGTACCAGGTGATAAACGACCCCCAGCGCCCGCAGCCGATCACGGTTATGTTCATAAACGGAAAACCTCTTCCAAGTCAATAACAATACAATAATAATGCTTTTCGGCGGTTTTGACAATCACTAAAAACGCAATTTTTGCCTTGACAGCCAATTTGGAAACAGTCAGAATAAAATAAAAAGCATGGTGGCCGCGAAAGGAAGGAAAAGGGAATGGCAAAACTCGGCAAACGCAGTTGGGCTGTGATCTTGCTTGTCGGCATCACAGGCCAATTTGCCTGGACGATTGAAAACATGTATTTTAACGTCTATCTTTACAACACGATCGCGAGCGATCCGGTTTATATCGCCAACATGGTGGCGGCAAGCGCCATTGCTGCAACCCTGACCGCGCTGCTGATGGGGACGCTGTCCGACCGGATCGGCCGCCGCAAGCCGCTGATCGTCTGGGGGTATATCCTATGGGGTTTGTCGACCATTTCCTTCGGGTTTATCACGCTGGACAATGCCGCAAAGTGGTTCCCGGCGGCAAACGCCGTTTCTGCCGCGGCGTGGATGGTAATTATAATGGACTGTGTGATGACCTTTTTCGGGTCGACCGCGAACGACGCCGCTTTTAACGCTTATGTGACCGACATAACCGACCAGAGCAACCGGGGCCGTGTGGAGTCGGTGCTCGCCGTGCTGCCTCTGATTTCTATGCTGGTCATTTTCGGCGGCTTTGACGGCATGACCCGCAGCGGCCAGTGGCAGACATTTTTCCTGCTGTTTGGCTCGCTGGTCACATTGACCGGTTTTCTGTGTGCGGTCCTCATGCGGGAATCCGCGTCGCCGGTCAGGCAGCATGGGTATTTCAGCGATATTTTGTATGGGTTTCGTCCCGCGGTATTGCGGGACAACCGCAAGCTGTATCTTGCGCTGAGCGCGCTGTTTGTGTTTTCGGTCGCGGTGCAGATCTTCTTTCCCTATCTCATTATTTACATACAGAAATATCTCGGCTTTGAAAACTACGCCGTGCTGCTCGGCATTGTGCTGATCATCGCTTCGGCGGTCTCGGTTTTGAGCGGCGGATTGATCGACAGAATCGGGAAACTGCGGGTCGTTCTGCCCGCCTGTGCGCTGATGTTTGCCGGATTGCTGGGAATGTACGCTGCGCGCGCTTTCTGGGCCGCCGCGCTGGCGGGCAGCGTCATGATGTCCGGCTATATGCTGGTTACCGCTATTCTCGGCGCATTGGTGCGCGATTACACGCCGCCGCACCGCGCCGGCAGCTTTCAGGGAATCCGGATGATCTGCGCCGTGCTGCTGCCAATGGTGATCGGCCCATATATCGGCGCCGCCGTTATCCGCAAGGGCGGCGAAACTTATACGGAATTGGGCGTGACAAAAACCGTGCCGACGCCTGCCGTGTTTCTTGCGGCGGCGCTGGCGCTGCTGCTGGTTCTGATTCCGGTTTTTGCGCTTAACAGGGAGGAGAAAAGATGAAAACAATCTGGGGCGAACGGCTTGATCCGCAAAATATATTGCCTGATTATCCCCGGCCGCAGATGCGTCGGGAAAAATGGGTGAATCTCAACGGCGAATGGGAATACGCGTTTACCGATTCGATCAAGCGTCCCGCCGCCTGGTCGGGCAAAATTCTTGTGCCGTTTTCCCCCGAATGCGAGCTGTCCGGCGTTGGAACAATGCTGAAGCCCGGCGGATTTCTCTGGTACAGGCGGACTTTTACGCTGCCCAGGGGCTGGAACAGAAGCCGTGTGCTGCTGCATTTCGGGGCGGTCGATCAGAGCTGCGAGGTCTATGTAAACGGCAGATGTGCCGGAACCCATACCGGCGGCTATACCGCTTTTACGCTGGATATTACCGAGCTTTTGCAGCGGGGAGAAAACGAACTGTCGCTGTGCGCAGAGGACCGGAGCGACACCTCCTTCTTTTCCCGCGGCAAACAGAAGCTGGCGCGGGGCGGAATATGGTATACGCCCCAAAGCGGAATATGGCAAAGCGTTTGGCTGGAGCCTGTGCCGGAAAAGCATGTAAAACGGCTTGTGATCACGCCGCTTTTTGATCAAAAGGCGGTGCAGGTAACGGTGGAATCCGATGCGGACGCGGTTTGCAGCGTGACGGCGGCGGGTATTACTGTTCGCGGCCGAACCAATCAGCCGATCCTTGTGTCGGCCGGAAACTGCGAGCCCTGGACGCCGGAAACGCCGAATCTGTATGCGCTGACGGTCAAACTTGGCAGCGACAGGATAGAGAGCTATTTTGGGATGCGGAAGTTTGAGGTGCGGGAGGATGAGAGCGGAAAACCGCGCTTTTTCCTGAACAACCGCCCCTATTTCAATAACGGCGTGCTGGACCAGGGCTATTGGAGCGACGGGCTCCTGACCGCGCCGAGCGACGACGCGATGATATCGGATATACGCTACATGAAGTCGCTCGGCTTCAATATGCTGCGCAAACATATCAAAATTGAGCCGATGCGCTGGTACTATCACTGCGACCGGATCGGCATGCTGGTCTGGCAGGACATGGTTAACGGCGGCGGGCCTTACAAAACGTCGATCGTGACTTTGCCCGTGCTCTTCGGCGGCTCACACAGAGACGACGACTACAGGGCTTTTGCGCGGGAGAATCCCCTCGGGCGGGCGCAATATCTGGCGGAAATGGAGGAAACGGTGCGTCAGCTGCAAAATGTGACCTGCCTTGCGGTCTGGGTCCCTTTTAACGAGGGATGGGGACAATTTGACGCGCTGAAAGCCTGCGAAAAAATTGACGCGCTGGACGGCACCCGTCCGATAGACCATGCGAGCGGGTGGCACGATCAGGGAGGCGGCAGCTTCCGAAGCCTGCGTGTGTATTTCCGGCCTTACCGGTTCCGGCCGGATAAAGGCGGGCGCGCGGTTGCGCTGACCGAGTTTGGCGGCTATGCGCTCCGCGTAGACGGCCATACCTTTTCCGAAAGCGACTTCGGATACAGGCGCTTTAAAAACAAGCAGGAGCTTGTGGAGGGATTCCGGCGGCTTTATGAAAAGGAGATTCTGCCCGCGAAAGAAAAGGGACTTTGCGCAAGCGTGTATACCCAGCTGTCCGATGTGGAGGATGAGCTGAACGGATTTGTGACCTATGATCGCCGGGTGCGCAAAATTCAGCCTGCCGAGGTGCGCGATATTCTTGAAAAACTCAACGATTGAGTTTCTCTGCTCGAAAAAGAAATAGCTGTGTGACGTTCTCACAGATTGGACACGGCCAAAAAGCTATGATATAAAAATAATGCCGGATAAATCACTGCTGACCGGAAAAGAAAAAAGGAAAAGAGACGTTTTATGGTTTACACAAGAAGAAACAAGGGAACCTGCTCCAGCTCAACGACGGTAAAAATCGAAAACGGTATTCTGGAATCGGTCGCCTTTGTCGGCGGCTGCGATGGAAATCTTAAGGGAATCTGCGCGCTGTGCGCCGGCCGGCCGGCGGAAGAAGTGATCCGGAAACTTAAGGGAATCCGCTGCGGACGCAAGCCGACCTCCTGTCCGGATCAGCTGGCACAGGCGCTTGAGGAAGCGCTGGCAGAGCAAAACTGAACGATTCATGCAAAAGGCGCTTTGGAAATCTTCCAAGGCGCCTTTTTATATTTTAAAAGCCGGATAAAGTCAT
Organism: uncultured Clostridia bacterium; assembly: GCA_944385925.1. Taxonomy (GTDB): domain Bacteria; phylum Bacillota; class Clostridia; order Oscillospirales; family Ruminococcaceae; genus CALWZE01. The sequence goes on along the minus strand of CALWZE010000013.1, from coordinate 86,642 downwards.
GCATGTGTTAAAAAGCTTTGGCAGATATGCAGGCGCGTAAATTGCACATGAATATAAAAAAGTTAATGAAACGGCACGCAAACAGGCGGGAAGATGAAAAAGCAATGATTAGGCCAATGCAAAGAAAAAACGCAGAAAAGCAAACGCTGCCCGGATGGAAAACCACACGACCGTGACGACACGCGCGCTGTTGTTTCGGATTGCCAAATCTCCATAAACTGCTTGCCGGAGTGGATTTTCCGAGACCTGGCTGTGTGCGTTGCCGGAAAATACCTTCGATTTCTGTTTACCGCCGGAATATCCGGCCATACTAGCCGCGTAGAGATTTTGCGAACGAAAGGCGGTAGTAAGAATGAATCGAAAGGGATTTTCCAAGCTGTCCAATAAGGTCGTGGCTGCGGCAATTCGAACGGCAGGGGGCCTTGGGCACTTGAATGTCGGGCCGGAACACCTGCTGGCGGCGATTGGCCAGACGCCGGAGTGCGACGCATTTTCGATCCTGTGCCGCCATTGCGGCGCCCAGCCGGATCTGTGCGGCGCGCTTGCGCAGCTGCTTGGCCGCGGCGACGCCACCCGTTTGACCCAGGCGGATTTCTCTGCCGAACTGGAAGGAATTCTGCATTATGCCTCGGTATGTTCAGCAAAGCTGGGAGACAATTGTGTCGGAACCGAGCAGCTGCTTGCCGCGCTGCTGCACAGCGAAAACCGACTGGTGATGGAGATGCTGCGGCTGTGCGGCGTGGACGAACGGGGGGTACGGAACGACTGCCGCGCAGTACGGCCGGAGAGAAAGGCTGAAAGCTATGAAACCGAGCGCCGTCCTTCGCGTTCCAGAACGCTGGATAAATACACCGTCGATCTTACTGCCGAAGCAGCCGGAAACCGCTTGGACGAAGTCATCTGCAGGGATGAGGAGATCGCGCGGATGATCGCGATTCTGGCAAGGCGCAAAAAGAACAACGTTTGTCTGGTGGGCGAACCGGGCGTGGGGAAAACGGCGGTTGCAGAAGGATTGGCGCTGCGGATAGCGCGCGGTCTCGTGCCGCAGGAACTCAAAGGCAAGCGCCTGCTGTCGCTGGATATCGCGTCGATGGTTGCCGGAACCAAGTATCGCGGAGACTTTGAAGAGAGGTTCAAATCCGTATCCGCGGAAATTGTGCGTGCGGGGGACATCATTGTTTTCATCGACGAGATGCATATGCTCATGGGCGCTGGCGCCGCCGAAGGCGCGGTGGACGCCTCCAACATTCTGAAACCGATGCTGACCGACCGCGGCCTTTGGGTGATCGGCGCGACCACCGCGCAGGAATATGCCAAGCATATCGAGAAGGATAAGGCCTTCGCGCGGCGGTTTACCCGACTGGAAGTCAATGAACCGACCCCGGCGCAGGCAAAGAAAATTCTTGAATCCCAGATCACGCGTCTGGAAAGACACCATGGGGTACGCATCGCGCCGGCGGCAAGGGACGCGGCGGTTGAACTTTCCAGAAGGTATGTCCCCGACCGGTATTTACCGGATAAAGCGCTTGACCTGCTGGACGAAACGGCTGCAAATAAAAGACTTGGCCTATGCGGATCAAAGGGAGCGCGTTCCCTGATCGTCGGTGAACGGGACGTGGCGCGGACCGTCTCGAACTGGACCGGAATTCCGGCAGCGCAGCTCAGCGAATCCGAAAGCAGCCGGCTGCGCGCGCTGGACGAGATCCTGCGGCGGCGTGTGATCGGTCAGGACGCGGCGGTGGCGGCGGTGTGCGCGGCGGTAAAGCGTGCGCGCACCGGCCTGAAGGAGGAAAACCGTCCGTCCGGCAGTTTCCTTTTCTGCGGGCCGACCGGCGTTGGGAAAACAGAGGTGTGCCGGGCGCTTGCCGCAGAACTTTTCGGAAGCGAGCAGAGCCTTTTGCGCTTTGATATGAGCGAATATATGGATAAGTCAACCCTCAGCCGGCTGGTCGGAGCCGCGCCGGGTTACGTTGGCCATGGGGAAGGCGGTCAGCTCACCGACGCGGTGCGCAAGCGGCCGTACAGTCTTGTGCTTTTTGACGAGGCGGAAAAGGCGTGTCCGGAATTCTTTAATCTGATGCTGCAGGTGCTTGAAGAGGGATGCCTGACCGACGGGTGCCGGAACAAGGTGGGTTTTTCCAACTGTGTGATCGTGTTTACCACGAATCTTGGGGCCAAGCATATTGCCGACAACTCGGAGCCGCTGGGGTTTGCTGCGCGCGCCGGCAGCCGGGAAAAGCTGCAGGAATTGGTACAGGGAGAGCTCAAAAGCTTTTTCAGCCCTGAATTCCTGAACAGAATTGACGAGACGGTGATTTTTAACCGATTGGGTCGAAAAGAGACCGAGCGTATTGCCGATTTGCTGTTGGACCGCCTGTGCGCCCGGCTGCGGGCAATGGGATTTAAGCCGGAAGTTGCGCCGCAGGTTGCGTCGGTGATTGCCGATACGGAACTTACCGAACGGTTCGGCGCGCGGCCTTTGCGCCGGCGTGTGACCCGGCTGATCGAAAATCCGATCAGCGAGTTGATTCTGTCCGGAAAAATCAAAAGCGGCGAACGCATTGGCGTCGCCGCAATTGATTCGGAGATTCAGATTATCAGTTCTTGCCGTAGTCCGCAAGCCGCACAAGCAATGCCCCTGCAATCGAGGTGATGATGGCTTCAACCAGCATGTAGGAGCCGTTATAATACAGAGAATAAATCGGCGCGGCAAGGCCGAATTCGTTGGGCCACAGCGCGTCCCAGATCACCCAGCCGGTCAGGAAATGGCACAGGAAACGCAGGATCATTACCACAACGGTGCCGACAACGATTTCAAGCGCGGGTTTGCCAAATTTTCCCTTGAACATGCCGGCAAGTCCGATGACGGTATATGCGACGATATAGTCGAAAAGAATGATGCCCAGAGCCATCAGCGCGCTTGTCGCATACTGCACGTTGTCCATGCCGAGCAGCAGCTGCAAAACACTGAAAACGAAGGCGGTGAATACGCCCCACTTCAGGCCGTGACGATAGGAGAAAAAGGTGAGCGGAAGCATCGCGCAGATGGTGACGCCGCCGCCCATCGGCATATCGATGGGCTTAAACAGGGACAGCACGGTGCCGAGCGCGATCATGATTGCGCCCTCCGCCAGGATCCGGGTCTTTGACAGTTGTGTGTTCATTTTGTGTACTCCCTCAATTCTATGTTTTTGCGCAAAACAAAAACGCCTGAGATTGTCCTCAAGCGGACAATTCAGACGTACCTCGGGGTTGAAAAACAGGCTTTCAACACTTCCTACGCCGGCATTATCCGGTTCAGGTTCGAAGGGACCAGACATGCTTGTCTATCTCAGCCTTTCGGCGCCCCTGTGTTTTGCGAAAATATCATACACCCCGAAAAGGGTTTTGTCAATCAGAGATTCTTAATCTTTCATCGGACGAGTTTGCCGCCTGTCACCCCCGGCAGGCGGCCGTTGTGTTTCGGATTGCAAGCGCCTCTCAATTTACAAAGCTTTTGCCGGATGTCATGCGGGATTGCAGCCGGTGCCGATTGGACGAGCGTGAGCCTGCGCACCGGAATCCATAGCCTGGAAAGAGATACAACAAGTGAAGATTCAGCATTAGAGGAAAACGGCAAACAGAGTTTTGCGGTGAATCTGTATCGGCATGAGCGAACGCTTTTGCGGCGCGCGCTGGTCAAGTGAGTGCGGAGAACGGCGATGCAGCGCAGAAAATTACGACCTTTTATTTAAAGGCGTTTTCACACAATTCGGTTAAACAGCATTTGTCGCATTGATAACCCCGCGCAGTGCAGACAGCGCGGCCATGCAGGACCAGCCGATGGCAAAAATCATTGGCACGATCCATCGGCAGAATAGCGCGAAGCTGGTTTTTGACAACGTTCGGATTGGTGCTGTCGGTCAGCCCGAAACGACCGCACAGCCGGATGCAGTGGGTGTCGCAAACGACGGCGGGTTTGCCGTATACGTCGCCGACGATCAGGTTGGCGGACTTGCGGCCGACGCCCGGCAGTTTGAGCAGTTCGTCGATCTCATCCGGAACACGGCCGCCATACTCATCCACCAACATGCGCATGGATTTGGCAATGTCCCGTGCCTTGGAAGCGCCAAGTCCGCAGGGACGGACGATCTCCTCGATCTTGTCGGCGCCGGCGTCTGCGAGCGCCTGCGGGGAGGGATATTTTGCGAACAGATCCTGCGTCACGATATTGACCCGGGCGTCGGTGCATTGTGCCGCGAGCCGAACCGAGACCAGCAATTTCCAAGCCTCGTCATAATCCAGTGTGCATTCCGCAAGCGGATATTCTTTTTCCAGAGCGTCGACGATTTTGGCAGCCCTTTCTTTTTTCGTCATATCTACCACGCCTTCCTGCCTGGCCGCAGACCACGGCCTGTTTTGCTATTATTCTGCACGATACGGCGGAAAAAGTAAATAGCGCTTGGAATATATGTTCGCATTTGCTATAATTTCAGTGACTAAAAGCACAAAAAGGAGGGAAGCCCGATGGCGAGGACGCCTCTTGCGCAGCTGCTGCGGCCGACCGGGCTCGACGAGGTTTTCGGTCAGCGGCATCTTCTGGAGAAGGGCCGGGTGTTTCGGGATATGCTCGACAAGGGAACGATCCCGAACATGATTTTTTACGGCCCGTCCGGCGTTGGAAAAACGACGGTAGCGCGGATCATTGCGGAGCGCAGCGGCATGTCGCTTTACAAGCTTAACGGCACTTCGGCATCGACCGCGGATATAAAAGAAGTCATTGCCGGCGTCGGCACCCTCACCGGCGCGGGCGGCGTATTGCTGTATCTGGACGAGATCCAGTACTTTAATAAAAAACAGCAGCAATCTCTTTTGGAAACCGTGGAAGACGGTTCGATCACGCTGATTGCCAGCACAACCGAAAATCCCTACTTTTATGTATACAACGCGCTGCTGTCGCGCTGCACCGTTTTCGAGTTCAAGCCTCTGGAAAGCGAAGACGTCCGGCGTGCTGTAGACCGTGCGTTCGCACTGCTTTCCCAAAGCGAAGGGGTGGAGTATGCTGTGGATGAGCAGACGCGGCAGCATTTGGCGCTGTCTGCGGGCGGTGATGTGCGCAAGGCGCTCAATGCGGTAGATCTGCTTTCGGCGGCCGCGGCCGTGCATGACGGCGTAAAAACAATTGAATTGGACGCGGCAAAACAGGTTACCAGCCGCTCGGCGGCGCGCTATGACCGGGAGGACGACGCGCACTACGACCTGCTGTCCGGTTTGCAGAAATCCGTTCGCGGCAGTGATCCGGACGCGGCGCTGCATTATCTTGCGCGGCTGCTTGTTGCGGGAGACCTGATTTCTCCCTGCCGCCGGCTGCTTGTTATTGCAAGCGAGGACGTCGGCCTTGCCTATCCGATGGCGGTGTCCATTGTGAAAAGCTGTGTGGATTCCGCTTTGCAGCTGGGATTGCCGGAGGCGCGCATTCCGCTTGCGCAGGCCGCCGTACTGCTTGCGACCGCGCCGAAAAGCAACGCCTCCTATATGGGGATCAATCGGGCGATGGCAGACGTGGAGGCGGGCAAGTTCAGCGATGTTCCGCAGCATCTCAAAGGCACCGGTTATTCCGGAGCTTCCAAGTTGGGACGAGGTCTGGATTATAAATACGCGCATGATTATCCCAACCACTGGGTAGAACAGCAATATATGCCGGACGCTCTCATCGGGCGGGTCTACTACGAATACGGCGAAAACAAGACCGAACAGGCAGCCAAAGCATATTGGGAGGCTATTAAAGGGAAAAAGCCGAAGGAATAATGCGGCTTTTTCCCGTAAGTTCGTTGCTGTGACCGAACGTATTCGGTTGAAAAAGTATATTTTTTAATCGCAGCGGGGCCGGGAAACAGAAAGGTATCTGTTTCCCGGCCCCGCCGTTTTATTTGTTTATGCACAAAGACAGCCCCGACAAAGTTTGGACGTGAAAAAACTTCAGATATAAGCTTGGGTCAAAGTGAAATATAAAAAACAACGAAAAACAAGATGGTCTAAATCAGGTTGAAGAAGGGGCATCGCTTTTACGGGTAGCAGGTGAGGTGATGAAAGCGAAAGATTTTTCAGCACCGATTGGAAAATTTTACCGGTATTAAGCCTTTCCTGTGCTTGACTATGGGAGCGCCGAAAAAACAAATGCCGCTAAGCTGAAATTGCTGTTTTGAGAAAAGCATGTGAAAGTCGGATTTAGATGCGTTAGCTTGCCGAAGGTCTCTTGCTGCGCAGACATGAGTGCCTGAAAAGAGGAGGAGATTTTTAAAAAGTTCGCTGGGCCCCAAAAAAAAAGAACTTTGCAGCAAATAAGCTTGTCTTGCAGGAACCGGCAAGCTTGCGAATAATCCTGACAATCCTTTTTGGCGGCTTGCGCAAAAGACGAAGGTCAGCCGTGCGTCGCCTTGCACCCCTGCTTATGCATAGATAGCGCCGCCTTTTTCTGTTTTGTGAAAAAGGCGGCGCAGAGGATTTGTTGTCTTGGGAAAAAGAAACAGGAAGCTAACGACGCGCTTGTGCTGAAATTACAATTACAGCCGGTTTTCTTCGCTCCATTCGCGAAGTTTGCGGACATCCTGATCGTTAATGCCGTTCGCACGTATTTCACGCCCGGTCACAAGACTTCCGGGAGGAGCCGTTTTGCCTGCATATTCCTCCTCTGTCTGCATTTCCGGAATAAAGTCTTCACTGTCATATCCGTAAAGCTCATGCCGGGTGACCTCTTCAAGGTCAGCGTCCTGTGCCGATTCCGGCCGGTTAAACCAATATTCCATGAGAATACCTCCTTGTGAGTATAGTATTCCCATGCGACATACAGGGTTAATCAGGGAGTATATGGAAACTTTGCGTTGCCAAAGCAAGCGGCGAAATCCGGAGAGAAAGGGCAGAGGCTGTCCGGGTGTTTGCCTGGCGTGGATTTTCGTAGAGTATAAAAAGGACGCGCGAATTACTTCGCGCGTCCTGAAAATGCTTTTATGATTTTTCTTCTTCGACTGGATCGGCAGCTTCCGGCGCCGGTTCAGAATTGTCCGAAACCGGGGATTCTTCCAATTCCTCTTCATTTTCCGGTTCTTCCGATACGGTCGCCGGCTGGGTATCCTCCTCTGCGTCTTCAAAATCGGCGAGATAAATCGCGCGGCGGCGGGCAGCCTGCTCAAGCCGCTGCTTTTCCAGCTCTTTTTCGCGTTCTTCTTTTTTGCGTTTGGAGTCTGCGATGGCCTCTTTTCCGGTGATTACCAGCAAAACTGCAAAAATGATGGTCATAACGAGCATGAGCCAGTGAACCAATTCAAAAGGTCCTTCGACCGACAAAAGCGCACTGACAAAATCCCAGATAAAATAGAGAAGGACAAAAGGTATAAACTGTTTCAAAGCAATTTCTCCTGTATGATTAATCTGCCGGATTATCCAAAACCTGCTGTTCGGCAATCCGGAAGTGCTTGCGACCGAGGAAAAGCATCAGCGCGCCGACCAGGAACAGCAGCATCAGGCTCAGTATTCCATAAGAGGACCGGCCGGTCCAGCCTTTGACCAGCGCGTAAAGCGCGGGACCCATAACAGCGGCAAATTTGCCGAAAATATCGAAGAAACCGAAATATTCGTTGGACTTGTTCGGCGGGACGAGCTTTCCGAAATAGGAGCGGGACAATGCCTGAATTCCGCCCTGACAGGTGCCTACGAGCACAGCCATCGCCCAGAAAAGCACGTTGCTGCGGCGCAACGCGGCATCGTACTCGCCCTGTTCGGTGATGGAAGCAAGAACCGGTGCAACAGCCTGCTTAAGTGTGTCGGCTTCCGAGGAAGAAAGGCCGGCATTGTCTATCAGCGCGGGGATCTCGGTCTCCCGCTCAGCGCTGTTCAATTTGGCAAGACAGCTTTGCAGCAGCGCGTCGGCATCCTGGGAAGGAGCGGCTTCGCTGTAAGCGGCGGTAAATGCAGCCTCGGAAGAAATCTGGGACGGTTCCAGTGAATAGCCCATATAAAAGCCGACGGTGCAGATAATAAAGTAAACGCCGACCGCAATGCTGAGCATTTTGATCGAGCCGATCTTGTCCGCAATTTTGGCAAACAGGACCGAACAGGGGGCCGCAACAACCTGCGTCACCATCAGGGCAACGATCATGCCGGTGGTGTCCAGCCCAAGGGTCGTCCCATAAGCGGTGGACATGTGGATTACCGTGCCGACGCCGTCAATATAGAAGAAATAGGCAAGGACGAAAAAGAGAAGCGCCTTTTGCTTGACGATACTCAAAAAGGTATGCACAATGTTGCGGAAGGTGTCTTTGAGGAAGTGCTTCGGTATCTTGCCGAGATCGTGGGTCTGTGAAACGTTTTTCAGGAAAGGAATGGTGAAAACCGCCCACCACAGGGTGGTCAGCACAACCGAAACCTTTACGGCAAGCGGCTGATTATCCGGCCAGACGAAGGAAATCAGCGCAATGGAGATGAGGAACGGAATGGTACTGCCCCCGATATATCCCATGGAGTATCCCATAGCGGAAACCCGGTCCATTCTGGACTGGGTCGTCACGTCGGTCAGGAAGCTGTCGTAGAACAGACAGGAACCGGAAAAGCCGATATAGCTCAGAATATATCCGACCAGGATAAGCCTCCAGTTATCGGCGATTGCCATCGATGTGGTGAATACCAGGCCAATCAGAAGAAAAACTGAAAAGAGCTTTTTTTTCATGCCGTGGTAGTCTGCGATTGCTCCAAGAATCGGCGCAAGCACCGCAACGGCAAAGGTCGCGATCGAGGTGCCCCAGGCCCACCAGACGTCCCCTTCCGGGGCAACCGCCGCAAAGTAGGTGGGGAAGATTGCCGCCATGATAATGGTGGCGTAAACCGAGTTTGCCCAGTCGTATAGAATCCAGCTCCATTCGGTGCGGCTGAACTTTTTTTGATTTGCCATATGCATACCCTTTCTGACACTTAGACTTTAAGAGGTTCATGGCGCAGAAATTCTCGTTCAATATTTTCGCAAAATTCCGTGTCAAAGTCAATCGGTTTGACTATTCCGGCGCAAAATTATATAGTAATAACACATTAGAGAGGACGGGAGGGACCGTGCATGAGAAAACTGGCTGTGCTGTTGCTGATCTGCGCGCTGTCCCTGCTTGCCGGCTGTGCGTCCGGTCTGACCGTTGAAGAGATGTTGTCGGCACCCGCGCTGACAGCGGATCAGAGCGCGGTGCTTGATGCGCTCAACACTTATACGGAAGAGAAAACGGTGCTGAAATATCCGGCGTCCGGTGAGCGGCGTGCACCGATTCAGTTTATCGATCTTGATGCGGACGGGACAAGCGAGGCGGTTGTGTTTTTCTCGGTGCCGACCGAGGACGTCTACGCCATGCTTGCGGTGCTTAAAAAAGACGGCGACGTTTGGAAGATTGCAGGTGTGCAGCAGGGAGCTGGCACAGATGTTGAATCAATCAGCGTGATTCGTCTGGAGGATGAAGAGGGCCGGTTTCTGCTTGTGGAGTGGTCCAATACGAACAGCCGCGGCAATCAGCTGACCGCATATCACTTTGAAAATGGCCGCATTACGCCCGGCTTTGAGGATACGGTTTCGGACATTCTGGTTTATGATCTGGATAAGGACGGATTCAAGGAATTCTGCTATATTACGCCCGGAAGCACTGCCGAACCGCTTATGGTCAAATACGTGGACAACAGCGGCGGAGCGCTCGCGCTGACCGGAGAATGCGAGCTGAGTCAGGAGGCCCTTGCGAGTGCGAGTATTTCAGCCGGCATGCTTTCAGACGGCCGGCAGGCAATATTTGTGGATGAAATTGTCGGCGAATCGATGAAAATCACCGAGACCTTTGTGCTTAACGGAACCGAGCTGGAGCCGGTTGCGCTGGCAGACGGCTATGAACTTGCCGAAGTGTCCCGGCGTTCGGTAGAGTCCCTTAATTGTCAGGCTGTGTTCGGCGGGTACCGCGTCTATATTCCCTCGGAGCAGCCGCCATATGCTGATGTCTACCAGCCGCTTAGCTGGACTTACTGGTACACCGTGATGGATGAGGAGATCGTCTATGCGGGGGCAAGCTACGTGGACGACGATTATCAGGTGGCGATCATGATCCCGGACAGCTGGCTTTCCAGCGTCGTTGTGGCGAGCGGCGTTCAGATGGAGCCGCGGATGATTGAGCTTTATGATACGGCAACCGAAACGGTGCGGCTGCGGCTGAAGATCCTTGAGATCGGTGAAGATGCGGCCAATTATGTTCGCAACGGTTTTCAGCTGATCACCCAGTCCGGCTCTTATCGCTATTATTTGCAGGCGGACTGTACCAATGAGGAACTGAATTATATTAAAAATAACTTTTCAATTCTTTGAGCGGCCGGCGCTCAAGGATTTCAAAAAAAATGATCAACAACGCCTGAATGGAGGTTGAGATCCATGAAAAAAGTGTTGGTAGTTGAGGACGAGTATGCAATCCGGGATCTGGTCACGCTGAACCTGAAACTTGCGGGTTATGAGGTGCTCGGTGCGGAAAGCGCCGAACATGGGCTGGAGCTTTATAACGAAGCGCCGGAGAGTTTTGGCATCGCGCTGCTTGACATCATGCTGCCGGGGATGTCCGGACTGGAACTCTGCGGGCTGATCCGCAAGGAGAATTCCCGCATCGGGATCATCATGCTGACCGCTCGTACCCAGGAAGAGGATAAGATCGAGGGCCTTGCGACCGGTGCGGACGACTATGTCACCAAACCATTCAGCATTAAGGAGCTCGTGGCAAGGGTCGATGCGATTTATCGCCGCATATCAGCCTCCTCGCCGGCTTCGCGGGAGGGCAAAAAGCTGATCAGCGGCGATTTTGTGCTGGATACAAATTCCCGGATACTGACAAAAAACGGAAAAGAGCTCAACCTGACCCAGGTGGAGTATCAGATCATGGAGCTGTTTTTTGAAAATCCGGGCGTGGCGCTGGACCGCGACCGTATCCTGAAAGCGGTCTGGGGAAAAAACTACTACGGAGACATCAAAATCGTGGACGTAAACGTCTGCCGGCTGCGCAATAAAATAGAGGATGACAGCGGCGTGAAACACATAGCGACGGTGTGGGGATACGGATACCGCTGGAACGCTTAACAAAGCGCGGCGCTTGGGCGCGGGAGAAAGAATGGCGAAGGCAGAAAGAAAAATGCGTTATTCGGGCATAACCCGGCGATGGATCATCGTCGGGGTTTTGTCGACGCTGGTTATCATCATTGTGGCTTCCGCCGCCATCATCGTCTCGCTGCGTCAGAGCTACTATTCCTCCGCACGGCAGGCCATCGAATGGCGGGTGCGTTCCACCATGCGCATCATCTCTTCGGCGGGAGAGAACATGCAGGACCGCATATCCATGCTGCACAGTCTGGTGGAGGACTTTAATGAAAAAGACCGGTTTGAATTTATGCTGGTCGATTCGGACGGGAAAGCGCTGGTGACCTCCAGCGGTTTTTCGCCGGACAACACGGAGCCGCTGGACGATTATTATATGGCGGTAAAAAACGCTGACGGCCAGGCCGCTTATATCGGATATTCCAGCAATCGCGAGCATATCATCGCGGTGACCCAGCTGCTGGGCAGCCCGATCGGAGATACCGAGGCGATCCGCTTTGTCAGCTCGCTGCGCGGAGTGGACGAGCAGCTCATAAAGATTGCCGAGATCATTGTGGCGGTCGACCTTGTGATTATGCTCTTTACCATCTTCTCGGGCGCTTATTTTATTCGCTCGATCGTTATACCGATCGGAGACATCGGACGGACTGCCTCCCGCATTGCGGACGGCGATTACGATGTGCGCATCGAGAACAAGTACAATGATGAAATCGGCGATTTGTGCGATATCATCAACGACATGGCGTTTGGGCTGAGCCAGACGACCAGAATGAAAAACGAGTTTGTTTCCAGCGTTTCCCATGAGCTGCGCACCCCGCTGACCTCGATCAAGGGATGGGCGGAGACGCTCGCTGCACTTGGCCCGGATGATCGCGAAAACTTCGACAAGGGCATGCAGATCATCGTCAACGAGACCGACAGGCTATCCATCCTTGTTGAGGATCTGCTGGACTTTTCCAGGCTGCAATCCAGCAGCCTGAAGGTCAGCTTTGCGCCGCTAAATCTGATTGAGGAGATTCGGCAGGCGGTGCAGATCGTCGAGATGCGCGCGCAGCGCATGAACATGAGCTTTACTTTTAGAACATGCTATAAGACCGTGATGGTCATGGCGGACAGGAACCGGCTGCGGCAGGTCTTTTCCAATATTTTTGATAATGCGATAAAGTATTCCTCTGCCGGCGGAAAGATCACGGTGAGCTTGAAGAAAGAGGACGGGTTTGTCTATGTCGCGACCAGGGATACCGGGAAAGGCATTCCGCCTGAGGACCTGGAGCATATCACGACCCGCTATTTCAAGGCGAGCAACTCGGTGACCGGTTCCGGCATCGGCCTTGCGGTGGTCAAGGAAATTCTGACGACCCATGGCGGAGAGATTAAATTCGAAAGCACGCTCGGCAAGGGAACGACCGTGACGGTCAGTCTGCCGCTGCTTGAAAAAAATAAGGAGTAACCATGCAGGAAAAATTCAAATCCAAAATCGGCGGGCAGGCGGTTATTGAAGGCATTGCGATGCGCGGACCGCAGCAGACCTGCCTTGCGGTGCGGCTTCCGGACGGAACGCTGCACACCGAGCTGTACCCGACCACGCAGAACCCGACGAAAAAAATCCCGATTGTCCGCGGCGCTGTCGCCATGATCCTCAGTCTCGTGGGCGGCTACAAATACTTAATGAAGGCGGCGGATTACGCTTATCCGGAGGAAGCGGAAAAAGCAAAATACGACGAGAAGGCAAAGAGAAAAAAGGAACTGGACAATTCCTGGGTCGGCGTGCTCAGCGGCGTGCTTGGCGGATTGCTTGCAATCGTTCTTTTTATGGTGCTGCCGACCCTGATTACGGGGCGGCTCTCCTATCTGCTCCCGCTCGTCGCTTTTAAACCGGTTATTGAAGGCCTGCTCAAGCTTGTGCTGTTTTTCGGCTATTTGTTTTTGGTGACCCGCATGAAGGACATTCACCGTGTTTTTGAATATCACGGCGCCGAGCATAAGACGATTGCCTGCTATGAGCATGGTGAAGAGCTTACGGTAGAGAATGTCCGCAAGTATTCCCGCTTCCATCCGCGCTGCGGCACCAGCTTTCTGTTTATCGTCATTATTGTCAGCATTATTATCGGTTCTTTCCTGCCCTGGGGGAACACTCTGGTGCGTGCACTGCTCAAAGTGCTCTGCCTGCCGGTCGTTATGGGCTTTTCTTATGAGATCATCCAGTATGCGGGCACACATGACAACTGGTTTGCCCGCGCGCTGTCCGCGCCGGGTCTGCTTGTGCAGCATCTGACTGCTTTCGAGCCGGATGACAGTATGATAGAAGTCGGCATTGCCTCGCTGGTCGCGGTGATTCCGGAAGGCGGAGAACAGGTCTGATGCCGGCGGCTGCTGAACTTATTCGAGAGGTCCGCGCGGCGCTCGAGCGCGCAGGGCTATATAATCAAAATGAAATAAACGTGCTTTTTGAATGCGGGCTCGGAAAGCGGCCGGGTGTTTTGCAGCCCGACGAGATCATAGATCAGGCGGCTGCGGATCAGCTGCGGCAGGTGCTGGCAAGAAGGCTTGGCGGCGAACCGCTGCAATACATTGCGGGACGATGGCCCTTTCTGGATTTTGAACTGGAAGTGGGGCCGGGCGTGTTGATTCCGCGCCCGGAAACAGAGCAGCTTGCTCAGCAGGGCGTTTTGCGTCTGCGGGGAAAGGACGCGCCGCGCGTGCTGGATCTTTGCAGCGGCAGCGGCTGCGTCGCTATCGCAATAAAGCGCGCCCTGCCCGAGGCTGAGGTCAGTGCGCTCGAGCTTTCGCAGCAGGCGCTGGAGTATTTGCGCCGCAACGCAGAGGCGCTTTGCGGCGGCTTGAGGGTCATTCAGGCGGATGTGCTGCAAGCACAGTCGCTTTTTGCGCAGGACTATTTTGACCTGATAACCGCCAACCCGCCCTATGTGACCCGATCGGATTATCAGGAAAACCTGCGCGAACTGGAACGCGAGCCGGAGATGGCCTTTGTCGGCGGAGAGGATGGGCTGATGTTCTACCGGCACATCATACCGGCCTATCTGCCGCTGCTGCGCCGCGGGGGCTGGATGGCGCTGGAAACCGGGTTCGATCAGACCGAAACGGTCGCGGAGATGATGAAGGCGGCGGGTTATACCTGCGTTGAGGTGGTCTGCGATTTGTTTGGACTGCCGCGCAATGTGATCGGCTGCCGGCCGGACGGCGGCGTTTAAAAAGCACCGGCCCCGAGAAACTCACGGGGCCGCGCGGAAGTTTTTACACAGCGCCCCAGATAAAAAACGGGATTTTGGCGAAGCGCAGCCGCGATGGAAAAACGCGCGGGCAAATGCAAAAAGTAAAGAGGAGGAAATGCGGGATTATCCGGCTGAAAAAAGATTTTGAAAACAATTGTGTTTTGCGTGCGTTTCGTGTATAATCCAAAGCAGAAGAAATTGAGAACATAAGTTCTTTTTTGAAAAAGCAGGCTTGCGAACAGAAAGAGAGAAATTGAATATGGCGACAGATAAGAAAACCGCGCTGGATACGGCGCTTGCCCAGATTGAAAAACAGTTCGGAAAAGGCGCGGTCATGAAGCTTGGCCAGAATGCAGCGATGAACGTGGAGGCGATCTCGACGGGTTCGCTTTCGCTGGATATTGCGCTGGGAATTGGCGGTCTGCCCCGCGGAAGAATCGTTGAGATTTACGGGCCGGAGAGTTCGGGTAAAACAACAGTTGCTCTGCATGTAGTCGCCGAGGCGCAGAAAGCCGGCGGCGAAGCGGCGTTTATCGACGTTGAACATGCGCTGGACCCGACCTATGCCCGGGCGCTTGGCGTTAACATCGACAACCTTCTTGTGTCCCAGCCGGATACCGGGGAACAGGCGCTGGAAATCGCCGAAGCGCTGACCCGTTCGGGCGCTATCGACGTTATCGTCATCGACTCGGTTGCGGCGATGACCACCCGCGCCGAGATCGAGGGAGATATGGGCGACACCCATGTCGGCCTTCAGGCGCGTCTGATGTCTCAGGGCCTGCGCAAGCTGACCTCGGTCGTGAGCAAGTCCAACGCGGTATGCATCTTTATCAACCAGCTGCGTGAAAAAATCGGCGTGATGTACGGGAACCCCGAAACGACGCCGGGCGGCCGTGCGCTGAAGTTTTACGCCTCGGTGCGTATCGACGTGCGGCGCACCGAATCCATTAAGGTTGGCAGCGAGGTAATCGGCAACCGCACCCGCGCCAAAGTAGTCAAGAACAAGGTGGCGCCTCCCTTTAAGGAGGGTGAATTTGACATCATGTACGGCCAGGGCATTTCCAAGGTCGGAGAGATTCTTGACCTTGCGGTCAAGCTGGACATCATCCAGAAATCCGGCGCCTGGTTCAATTACGGCGAGACCCGGCTCGGCCAGGGAAGAGACAACGTCAAAAAGTATTTGCAGGAAAACCCGGAGTTTATGGCGGAAATCGAAAAGCAGGTGCGGGAGAACAAGGACAGGCTTCTGAGCCCGCGCGCTGCGAAGGCCGCGGCAAAACCGGCGGAAGCCAAGGAAAGCGCAAAGCCGGTGATTGTGCCTTCCGCGCCCATTGACGTTGAAGTGGATGACTGAGCATGGCAGCGGTTGAGATCACACAGATCAAGCAGACGAAAAAGGGCAGATATGCCCTTTTTTGCGCACAGGGGTTTCTTTTTTCGGTGGATGAGGATACCTTTGTGCGTTTTGGAATCCGTAAGGGAAGCGTGTTTGACGACCGGCAGATGAATGAACTGCTTTCTGCAAGCGACTTGCGCCGCGCCGAAAGCAAGGCGCTGGATCTGCTTGGAATGCGGGAACATGCGCAAAGAGAACTGGTGCGCAAGCTGGAAAAGAGCTTTGACGCCGATACCGCAGCGAGGGCGGCGGCAAGAATGCAGGAGCTTGGGCTGATCGATGACCGGCGCTTTGCCGAACGCTATGCGCAGGAACTGCTGCGCAAGGGCAAAAGTCTGCGCGAAGCGGAACAGAAGCTGCTGGAGAAGGGCGTCAGCCGCGAAATCGCGAAGCAGGCGCTGGAGCAGTTTGAACGGGACGAAACCGGCACTCTGCGGGCGTTGATTGACAAAAAATACCGTTTGCGGCTGCAAAAACCGGACGGTTACCGTGCGGTGACCGCAGCGCTTATGCGGCGCGGCTTTTCGCTGCGGGATATCCGCGCCGCGCTGGAAGCATTTGGACAGGATGCGGATGAACAGGATTGCGGTGAGGAGTTTTTCTGATGGCAAAAATTTTCTTTATCTCGCTCGGGTGCGATAAAAACAGAATCGACGCGGAAATCATGGCGCGCCGCCTGCTGGACGCGGGACATGAGGTGGTTCCCGGGCCGGACGGCGCCGATTGCGCGGTGATCAATACCTGCGGATTTATCGAAAGCGCAAAAAAAGAGGCGATCGACAACATTTTTGATATGGTGCGGGAGAAAGAGAGCGGGACGCTTCGCGCCGTTGTTGTGACCGGATGTCTTGCACAGCGCTATGGACAGGAGCTCAGCGAGCTGATCCCTGAAACCGACGCGGTTGTCGGGCTTTGCAAAAACGCCGATATTGTTGAGGTCGTTGAGCGGACGCTTGCGGGCGAGCGGGTGATTGCCGGAGGACCTGCGCAGGAACTGGCAGTAGAGGGGGAGCGGGCGCTTTCGACGCCGCCGCATTACGCTTATCTGAAGATTGCCGAGGGCTGCTCCAATCACTGCACCTATTGCGCGATTCCCAAAATCCGCGGTCCCTTCCGTTCGCGGCCGATGCAGAATATTCTGGCTGAGGCGCGCGCACTTGCTGCGCAGGGCGTGCGGGAATTGATCCTGATTGCGCAGGACACAACGGATTACGGCAGGGATCTTGCGGACGGCAGCAGCCTCGCGGCGCTGCTGCGGGAACTTGATAGGATAGAGGAACTGTGGAAAATTCGGGTGCTGTATGCTTATCCCGATCGCATAGACGACGAGCTTATCCGGACGATGGCCGCGTGCGGCAAGGTGGCGAAATACCTGGATATTCCTTTGCAGCACGCAAACCGCGAGGTGCTTAAAAGAATGGCGCGGTTTGGAGACAGCGAAAAGTTGCTCGCGCTTATTGGAAAGCTGCGCGCGGCAATGCCGCAGATCACCCTGCGCTCAACCTTTATCGTCGGTTTTCCGGGGGAGACGGAAGAACAGTTTCTTGAGTTGTGCGAATTTTTGAAAAAAGCGCGTCTGGACCGTGCGGGCTGCTTCCCATTCTCCTGCGAGGAGGGAACGGCGGCGGAAAAGCTGCAGCCGCAGCTGGATGAACAGACCAAGCTGCGCCGCGCCGAGCAGTTCGAGCTGGTTCAAAGCGGCGTTCTTGCAGAGAAAAGACAGGCACAGATCGGGCAGGAGTATGAGGTGATCTGCGATGGATTTGACTTTGACAGGGAACTGTTCGCCTGTCGCGGCGAAGCGGACGCACCCGAGATTGACACAAATATCTGGCTGCCTGCCGAAGCGGATCTGATGCCCGGCGAACTTTACCGGGTGCGGATTGTCGAAGCGGATGCGTATGATCTTTATGGGGAGCTTATTTGACGGCTCAAGAAAAAGAGGATGTTTTGGCCGTGAATTAGTAGATTTCGACTGTACTTTTTTGCTAACTTGGTTTATAATGTACCAAATCAGTCAATTTTCTCAGGCATGGAGTGTGCGCAGATGAATCTTCCAAATAAGCTGACGGTAATGCGGACGGTACTGGTCCCGGTATTCCTGCTCTTTTTGCTCTGTAGCGGTATACCGAACAACTATCTGTGGTCGTGTATTATCTTTGCCGTCGCTTCTTTTACCGATTTTCTCGACGGCAAGATAGCGAGGAAATATAACCTTGTGACGAATTTCGGTAAATTCCTCGATCCGCTTGCGGATAAGATTCTGGTGACCTGCGCGATTATCGCTTTTGTCGCACTGGATCTCGCAAACCCTGTCGCCGTTATCATTATTGTTGCGCGCGATTTCATGGTTTCGGGCCTGCGGCTCGTTGCGGTTTCATCCAACGGCAAGGTCATTGCCGCAAACTGGTGGGGAAAGGTCAAGACCGCTTTGCAGATGGTCTCGATTGTCGGTATCCTGCTCGCGATGCAGTTCGCGCAGGCCGGTGCGCTCGAGCTTGGCACGGTGCAATTGTGGTCCAACTGGGTCATCTGGTTCCTGGCTGCCTTTACCGGCCTGTCCGGCGCCGTGTACCTTGGGCAGAACGCTTCGCTTCTGAAAGATGCAAAATAATACAAGAGGTAAATTATGCAGATATATAATACGCTTAGCAGAAAAAAAGAAGAGCTGACCCCCCAGCAGGGCAAGGAAATAAAGATCTACGCCTGCGGGCCGACGGTTTATAACTATATCCACATTGGAAACGCGCGGCCGCTCTGCGTGTTTGATACCCTGCGCAGATATCTGAAATATCGCGGCTATGATGTGAATTTTGTGCAGAACTTCACCGACGTTGACGACAAGCTGATTAACAAGGCGAAGGAGGAGGGAACCACGGTTCCCGAGGTTGCCGAGCGCTTTATCAACGAGTACTGGACCGATGCGGACGGCATGAACATCATGCGTGCCGACACGCATCCGCGTGCGACCGAAAATATTGAGCAGATTCTCGAGATCATCAATAGCCTGGTTGAGCAGGGCCATGCTTATGCGACGCCGGACGGCGACGTCTATTTCCGTACCCGCAGTTTTGATGAATACGGCAAGCTGTCTCATCAGCCGCTTGAGGAACTGGAGGCCGGTGCACGCATCGGCGTCGGAGAGACCAAGGAAGATCCGATGGACTTTGCGCTCTGGAAAGCGGCGAAACCCGGCGAAATCTGCTGGGACAGCCCTTACGGCAAGGGACGTCCGGGCTGGCACATCGAGTGCTCGGCGATGTCCCGGCGGTATCTTGGAGATACGCTGGACATCCACTGCGGCGGCCAGGATCTGATTTTCCCGCACCATGAAAACGAGATTGCCCAGAGTGAGTGCTGCACCCACAAGACTTTCTCCCGTTTCTGGATGCACAATGGTTATATCAATGTTGACAACCGCAAAATGTCCAAATCGCTCAACAACTTCTTTACGGTTCGTGAGATCAGCGAAAAGTACGGGTATGAGCCGATTCGTTATATGATGGTCAGCGCGCATTATCGCAGCCCGATCAACTACTCGGTTGAGGTGATCGAGCAGTGTGTTGCCGCGCTTGAACGGCTTTACACCTGCCGCGATAATCTTG
Organism: uncultured Clostridia bacterium; assembly: GCA_944385925.1. Lineage (GTDB taxonomy): Bacteria > Bacillota > Clostridia > Oscillospirales > Ruminococcaceae > CALWZE01. Next base: position 67,283 of record CALWZE010000013.1, on the reverse strand, counting down.
ATTTTGCCATCTCGAATGCGCCGGAAGAGGGGAAAAGTGAGCTGAAGGCCTGCTGCGATGAGCGGCGCGAACAGTTCATCAAGGCGATGGATGACGATTTGAATACAGCGGATGCGCTTGCGGCGGTTTTTGAGCTTGTTCGTGAGATCAACAGCGCGCAGGGTGAGTCCAAAGCCTCGCTTGAATATGCGGCGCAGACCTTCGATGAATTGACCGGTGTGCTCGGCCTGGTTGATAACAGGAAAAAAGAGGAGATCCCGGCAGAGATTCTGGAGATGGCCAATCAGCGTCAGGAAGCGCGGAAAAACCGTGATTTTGCAACGGCAGACAAACTGCGTGATGAAATCACTGCGCGCGGATATCTGCTGGAGGACACGAAGGACGGTCCAAAGATTACCCGCAAATAAAGAAAATTCCAGCTGAACACATGAAGCACAGGTAAGTCCGATAAATGAGTCTTAAAAAGCCCCCTGATGTAAAATGCATTAGGGGCCTTATTTTGCCTGGCTTGAAAACGGCAGACAGTAAAAATGCCGTATTGTAATAAATGTGGAAGAATTAACGAATAGTTGTTTTGCGTCAATACTTGTGTTTTGAAATATACTGCTGTGATGGCCGGCACTGCCGGCAAAAGCGCAGGTTCTTTTAAGTTAATTTAAGTAAAACTCGAAGCGGATTTGCCGGGCCGGTGCTTGCGGAAAAGGGCGTATGAAAGGGAATTATTGATGGCCTGGGTGGCCTGAGAAGAGAAAAGGCAATTGGTCGCAAACGTATAAGGTGGCTGTAATTTACGGGCTTAAACTGTGCACAACGATTAAAAAACAGAATCTGCCTGACGGGGGTTGAAAATTCTTCCGGAATGGGTATGATTAATAATGCTGATTATTGGGTTAAGAGGAGAAGCTGACTTATGCCACGTGCAAGTCATTCACTGACACAGGGGAATCTGGCAAAACAGATTCTGGTATTCAGCTTGCCGCTGATGCTGTCCAACCTGTTGCAGGTGTTGTTTAATATGTCGGATATTGCGGTGGTTGGCCGCTTTGCCGGCTCGCTGGCCTTGGGTTCTGTTGGTTCCACAACGACACTTGTTGTGCTCTTCACAGGATTTCTCATCGGAATGGGTAACGGCGTCAATGTACTGGTCGCTCGCCATTTTGGTGCAAAGCATGATCAGGACGTTGAGGAAACCGTGCATACCTCGCTGCTGCTGTGCATTGCCGCGGGCGTTGCCATGCTTGTGCTCGGATTGTTGTTGGCGGTTCCGCTTTTAAAATTACTCGGAACCAAAGAGGAGCTGATCGATGGGGCGGTGCTTTACCTTCGCATTTATTTTTGCGGAATGCCCGCGCTCGCGATCTATAATTTCGGCAATGGCGTTTTAAGCGCGGTCGGCGATACAAGAAGGCCTCTTCTGTATTTGTCTATCTCAGGCGTGGTCAACATCGCTTTAAACCTCTTTTTTGTCATTGTCTGCCAGATGGATGTGGCAGGCGTCGCAACGGCGAGCATTATTTCCCAATATCTTTCTGCGGTGCTGATCCTGCATAATCTGCTTAAAAGCAACGAGACCTATGCGCTGCGCTTTAATAAGCTGCGTCTGCACGGCGAAAAGGTTGAGCGTGTTTTGTCAGTCGGAATTCCTTCCGGAATACAGCAGGCAATATTTTCTATTGCAAATCTGTTCATTCAGGCAGGCGTCAACAGCTTTGACGCAATTGTGGTGGCGGGCAATGCGGCGGCTTCGAACATCGATACGCTGATCTACGACGTAATGGCGGCTTTTTACACAGCGTGTTCAAGCTTTATCGGCCAGAATTACGGCGCCGGCAATCGAAGCAGAATACGCAAGACGTTCTTTGTCTGCCTTGCCTATTCTTTCGGAACCGGCGTTGTACTGGGCCTTGGGTCTGTCGTATTCGGCAGGACGCTGTTGTCGATCTTCACAACCGATGCCGCAGTCGTGGAAGCGGGTATGGAGAGACTGGTGCTGATGGGCTACTCCTATGCAATTTCCGCATTGATGGACTGTGCCATTGCCGCGTCCAGAGGTTTGGGAAAAAGTCTTGTACCGACGATTATCGTGATTTTGGGCTCCTGCGTATTTCGTGTTGTTTGGGTTTATACCGTCTTTACCTGGTACCACACAATTTTCGCGCTTTATTTCCTGTATCCCATCTCCTGGACAATTACGGCTGCCGCAGAGATAACCTATTTCATCCGCTGTTACAAAAGACAAACGGCCGGATTACCGCATCCCATACGCTCCTGATACCCAGCGTATGGGAGGGCGTGGAAAAGCGCGGACCAAAACGGCCTTAAAGGGGAGTAAAGTATGAAAAAACTGTACAATCTCTTTTTACTGCCTTTTGTGGCGGCTGCCTGCTGCATTACTTTATTAACGTTGATTCGAGCTGTTACTGACCTGACAATATTTCTTTTTTTTGGACTGATCACGGCCACAGTGGCGGTGGCGGGGATTCTGCTCAAGAAATATGATGAATTGTTTTCGGATAGAAACTGCAAAATCTTTGCGGGTATATTTTTCGCTTGCTTATTTGCAGTACAGGTATTTTATTGCTTAAGATATCCTTATCAGCCAAAAACAGGTGATTATGAAGCAATCTATACTGCGGTCAGAGAATTCGTGCGAAACGGCAGGCTGACAGACAGCAATCTGTACTTTTTGCATCATCCACATCAGCGCTTTTCGTTCTTCTTTTATGCGGCCTTTAATTATCTCGTTACACTGGGTGGCCGTTTGGGTGAGATTAATTTGACGGCAACAACGATCCTGAATGCAATTCTCTGCTGCTTGGGCGGCTGTTTGCTTTTTGTCGGTGTACAAAAACAGGCGGGCAGCCGGTGCGCCCTGCTTACCGCTCTGTTGTTTTGTCTCCACAATGGGTATTTTGCGAGCAATAATTTTTTGTACAGTCATGCATTGTCTGTATTTTTCGTTTGTTTAACGCTCTGCTGTTTCTGTTTCGTAGTGCAAGAACCCGAAGAAAGCAGGAAGTTGTTTCTGATTCTGCTGTTGGGATTTGCGATTGGGGTGGCTAAGTCTGTGGAGGGCATCATTACAATCAGCCTTGTGGCGGCAGCCATCTATTTCGCTTTGAATGCAAAAAATTTCTTAAATTTTCTTTTGCGGTCGGTTCTGCTTGCCGCCGGTTTTTTGGCAGCTGTTGCGCTGATCAGCACAGGTTACATTTGGTCCGGCATCTTTGATTTTACCAATGCTGAGAATGAAAAGCTGCCGCTAACACACTGGATCATGATTGGTCTTAACGAGGACGGTGGCTATAGCGAAGATGATTATCAAGCTATGGTGAATCTGCCGACGAGCGAAGATAAACGTTCCTATGCTTCGCAGCAGATCCGCGAAAGATTGCAGAGAATGGACGTGCAGAAGCTGCTGGAGCTTTGTAAACTCAAGGAAGAAAAAATGTGGGTCGGAAGTGTGTACGGTTATCATCTTGGGTCAACAGCGAATCGGTATAATATCGGCTATAAGTTGGCTTTATATGTGCTGATTCTGGCCGGATGTGTACAAAAGCTGAGCAGCTGGGGGCATAGGCGCCTGGTTAGGATAGAGCCAATTGCCTTCGGATATTTGTGGATATTCGGCATCTTTCTTTTTGCGCTGCTCTGGGAGTCATCGACAATCTATTTGTTTTCATCTATGCCGCTGCTGATTTTCGCGGCTGGAAAGACGGCAGGCAGCCTACTGTTGAACAAGCCAGAATAATCACTATCTGTCAAATGACCAAAGGCCCGGACAGCGTTGTCTGGGCCTTTGGTTTTCGGTAAAATCCAAAATTCCATGCGTGGCGAATATTCCTTTAACATAAAACCGGAATGTGCGGATGCTCAGAGGACAAAATAAGCATTGTTGTCTGCTAAAAAGATGTAATGTCACCTGTTTTTCTGCGCATATGCCACGATTATATTAAAAATGAATCATGGAAAGCTGCAGCTGCCCGGAGCGCAGGCAAAGCCGCTGTGCACCCTCAAAGCTGCTGTCGCGGCAGGGGAAATCCTGACGGTAGTGCGGACCGCGGGATTCGCGCCGGTTTTCCATCGCGGTCAACATCAGGTCTGCGAGACGCAGCCCCGCGCGCAGCGACAGCAGTTCTCTGAGCTGCGCTCCGGGATGGTCTGTGCAGGCGTCTATTATTGGAAGGCTTTGCAGAAGCTGTCCGGCGAGCACTTTCCCGCGCCGCAGCGTTTCTGCGTCTCTGACAACCGACGCGCAATCCCACAGCAGAGACTGCATAGCGTCACGCACGGCCTTTAAATCGGCGTTTTGCAAGCTGCAGGATTCTGCCGCACACTGCTCCATCCAGCGCTGCAAGGCAATGTTTCCGTCTGCATCGCCCGCTTTTTCTTTTGCGGAAAATGCCGCGGCGCTTGCGCCCGCGATTCTGCCAAATACCTGGCAGGCAGACAGGGAGTTCGCCCCCATTCGGTTTGCGCCGTGCGCACCGCCCGCAACCTCGCCGGCGGCATACAGGCCCGGTACCCGGGCGGAAGCGTCCGGAAGGATGTGCACGCCGCCGTTAAATGCCTGTGCGGCGGGCATAAGGTGAAAACCGGCGCCGGTGGAATCGACACCGTATTTTTCGAATTCCTGTTCAAAATAGCGTACAAAATACCGGGTATCCTGCTTGACTTTGGGATCGTAGCGCAGTCCGATACCGCCGTCCGGAAAAGCGGCGCCCCGGCGGCGCTCTTCATAAAGCGCGATGTCAAACCATCGGCCGTCATCGTCCACGCTGAACGGTCCGTGGGTGGATCTGGCACGGAAACAGTCTTCGGCAGCAAGTTCCCGGGGAAGATACCGCTGCAATACCGATTCACCGGAGGCGTTGAACAGCGCCGGTGCAAGATCCAGAGAGCGTTCGGGAAAGACATAGTTGCGCAGCGGCCAGGTCAGGGTAGGGATCAACTGAACAAATTCCATATTGATGAGCGGCGCGCCGGCGTCCAGTGCAAGGATATACCCGTCGCCGGTTTGTTCAGGCGTGGAAAGGGAAACTTTATAATTGGCGCATCCGCCGCCGCTTGCAAGTACGGTGGCGCCGGCGCGAAGGAATCCGGGCTGCCCCATTTCGTCCAGCACAATAGCGCCGCGGCAACGGCCGTCCTGCACAACCAGGGTAAGCGCCTGGGTGTGGCTGCATATCCGGACGCCTGCCTGCATCAGCCGGCGCCACATAGCTGCGCGCAGAGCGGGAAGCTCGGTGACGACGACACGTTCACGGTGTCCGAAACAGGGAATCTGGGTGACATATTCGCCCTGCTCATCCTTCTGAAAGGTCAGGCCGTCCTGCTGCTCAAGGGATCGAAAGGTAGGTTCGCATTGTTCCGCAAGCACGCGGGCGAGCGCAGGATCTGCCGCACCGCTGCCGATTTCCATGATTTCGGAATAAAACCGCTGGGCCGAATCATCCGGCCGAAGGATTGTATTCATGCCCCATAATGGGGTGCGCGGAAAAAAGGTTGATCCACAGCGGCCCACAGGTCCTTTGCTGCACAATATGACGCTGGCCCCGGATTCCGCCGCCGTGATTGCGGCACGCATGCCTGCGCCCCCTGCGCCGAGGACAAGCACGTCGCAATCGGCGGTATATGACAGTCGCATTGGCTGTTCACTCCTGTCTTGAAGAAGTTTATTGTACTTTTTTTTATGACATTGTACCGCATAAATCGTATCTTTTCCACTGGAAATGCCGAGGATTATTTGACATTTGCCCCGGTGAAGGGATAAAATAAAGCAGATATTGCGTGCTTGCATGCAAAAAATCAAAGGAGAAGTACGATGAAAAAAGTTCTGGCTTTTATGCTGATCCTCTGCCTTGCGCTTGGTGTTTTTGCCGGCTGCGGCGGTCAGAATCAGGAAACCACGGACAATGGCGGCGAGCAGGCTGCCGAGGATAATGTCCTGCGTCTGATGTGGGATGCGCAGATGGGGACCGATACCATCTTTGAATCCCCCTGGCGCGATTTGCAGTGCCTGTATCCCTACATGGTTTTCGACAGCCTGTTTTCCTATGAGGCTGACGGCACAATTGTTTATAAACTTGCGGAAAGCCACACGGTTTCTGCCGACGGACTGGTGTATACCTTCACCATTCGTGACGGTGTGACATGGTCTGACGGCGAGCCCCTGACGGCGGAGGATATCGCCTTTACCTTCTGGGGTGTGCTTGCGGATCCGTATTCGAGCTACAAGTCCGGCTTCACCTATATTGAGGGTGCGCAGGAGGTTGTGGACAACGGTTCCGAGACGCTCAGCGGCGTTTCGGTCGAGGGCAATGTGGTGACGGTCAAGCTGTCCTCCCCTTACAGCATGTTTGTCAGCTCGGTTGCAAAAATGTATATCCTGCCCGAGCATCTGCTGGGCGAAGTTCCTGCAGAAGAGCTTTCCACGACTGAGAGCTATTGGAAAAAGCCGGTTGGCTGCGGCGCTTATGTCATTGACGAGGTAAGCTTCCCGGATTATTGCACCCTTGTGCGCAACGAGAATTACTGGGGCCCCGCAGCGGGTATCGAAAAGGTCCTGCTGACCAGCTATGCGACCGGCGGCAACGATGCGGCGACCAACGCGATGATCGCGGGCGAACTGGATTTCGCTTATGGCCGCGAGATGGACAATATTGAGACCGCGACGAGCATCAGCACGATGAACCCCGACGTCAAGGTTCTGGAAATGACCAGCAACTACCAGCGTCAGATCCTGTTTAACTGTGTGGAGTCTGCGGACGGCAAGCTCAATCCTGACATGCAGAAAACCGAGGTGCGTCAAGCGATCAATATGCTGATCGACAAGCAGGCGATCGCGGAGATCTATGGTACCAATGCTGCACCGCTGACCACCCATCTGAATCCGGACAGCCCGATGTACAATACCGAGATCCCTGTCTTTGAGCGGGACGTCGAGGGTGCGAAAGCGCTGCTGGAAGAAGCCGGATTTGACTTTGACCGCACTGTGCGCATCGCTTATTATTACACCGATCAGACTTCGATCGATGTTATTGACCTGATTGTTCAGAACCTCGCGGAGGGCGGCATCAAGGCGGAGAGCTTCCTGCTGTCCGGCGACCTTGCGCAGCTGATTTATGTCGATCGCAACTATGACATGATTTTCTGCGGCGAGGCTGCGGACGATCCCGGCCAGATGTACTTCTATCTGCTCGGCGTCGGCGGCTATTTCGACGACATCATTGTGGACAAGGAAGTCCGCGAAGAGATGTTCAACCGTCTGATCGACGAGTACAATGCAACCACTGATTTCGAAGCGCAGAAGGTCATTGCCTGGCAGCTTCAGGAAAACGGCGTTGAGCTTTGCGCTGTCGCGCCTGTGGTGACCATCAACAAGCTTGCGATGTACAATACCGCGCGGCTTGAGGTGCCGGAAGAGATCTTTGAGATTGACTGGAGCACCCGCGACTGGCGGTTTGAGGACTGGAAACTGAAATAATGATCTGGTTTTGCTGTGCAGCATTCTGCTGCGCGCATCTGCCGGCCTTTTCTGAAAGCCGCGGCTTCAAAAAAGCCGCGGCTTTTGGATGATGCTTCAGCGAATCAAAACCGCAGGCCAGGTTTAAAACGGTAAAAATGAAGCGAAGAAGAGAATCTCGCTTTAACGGAGGTTTCCAACAAGCTGTACAGCCGGCGCAGGCATCGGGGCGTGTTTGGACCATTTTCCTTTGGAACCGGTGCCGGATACCGGGAGGGTCGGTGATTTTGATTGAATGAACCGGGCGGCAAAGCGCCGCTGACCGCATAGCTAACAGTAAGGATGTGATCGATTGCTCAAATACTTTGCAAAGCGCTTTCTGTCGCTGATTCCCAAAATACTGATTATCTCGGTGATTGTGTTTCTTGCATTGCAGCTTCTGCCGGGCGACGCGCTCAGCCGATCGGTGCCGCCCCGGGTTTATCAGCAGATGACCGAGTCGCAGCGGGATGCGCTGCGGGAAAGCCTGGGACTCAACGATCCCTTGACGGTACAGTATTTTCGCTGGCTGGGAAATATGTTCAAGGGGGATTTTGGCTATTCTCAATCTACAGGAAGCAACATTGGGGAGATGCTTGCGGCCCGGCTGCCGTCCACAATTGAATTGACGGTGATTGCGCTGGTGATTGCGAGCGTATTCGGCATTCTGTTTGGTTTCCTTGCATCGCTGAAACCAAACAGCTGGGTGGACTATACCAATACGACGATGAGTATTGTGGGCATTTCGGTGCCGGAATTCTTTTTCGGCATTCTGTTTATCCTGCTGTTCTCGGTTAAGCTGGGCTGGCTGCCGTCCGGCGGAAGAATGGCTGCCGGCCACCCGGGTTTCTGGGAGCGCATTCCATATATGATTCTTCCGGCGGTATGCCTTGCGATTTCTCTGATGGCGACCCTTTCGCGCTATACCCGCTCTGCCATGCTGGATGTTTTGGGCAAAGATTATGTCAAGACTGCGCGCAGCAAGGGAATCAGCGAAACAGCCGTACATCTGAAACATGGATTCCGCAACGCGCTTTCGCCGGTGATGGTTATTATGGTCATGCGTCTGCCGATGCTGGTTTCCGGCACAGTTGTCATCGAGTCGGTGTTTAACTATCCCGGCATGGGCAGCATGATTCTGGACGCGGTATCGGCGGGGGATATGCCGGTCGTTATGGTTACGACGATGGTCATAGCGGTGGTTACGCTCGTTGCAAGCTGTATTGTCGACCTGTTTACCGCGCTGCTTGACCCGCGCATCCGGTTTTCGTCCTAAAGGAGGGGAGCGATTATGGAAAAAAGAAATAGCAAAGCGCGCTCCTCTCTGGCAAGGCGAAGCTGGCAGCGCTTTTTTCAGAACAAAGCGGCGGTTGCCGGCGGCGTCGTTCTGACGCTGATTTTGGTGCTGTGCGTTTTCGCGCCGCTGTTTACCCCCTACGATCCGGCATATGCTGACGTCAGCCAGAAATTGATGCCGATCAGTGCCGCGCATCCGCTGGGCACCGACCGGCTTGGACGTGATCTGTTTGCGCGGCTGCTATACGGCGGACGCTATTCCATGTTCATCGGCCTTGCCGGAGCGGTCGGCGCATCGGTTATCGGGGTGGTTCTGGGCTGCATCGCGGGCTGGTTTGGACGCAGGATCGACCGCGCGCTGCTGTCGATCAGCGAACTTTTTTCGGTGTTTCCGCAAATGCTTCTGATTCTTCTGTGTGTTGCGCTTATGGGGCAGAGCGTTGCCAATATGATCTGGGTTTTCGTGTTGACCGGCTGGAGCGGCGTGTTCCGCATCGTTCGCAGCCGAATTCTTTCACTGCGCGAAGAGCCTTTTGTGGAAAGCTGCGTGGCAAACGGAATCAGCGGCGGTTCAATCATGTTCCGGCAGCTTCTGCCCAACACCATTGGCCCGGTTATTGTGCACACGACCCTGGCAACAGCGGGATTTATTCTCGCGGAAGCCGGCCTGAGCTTTTTGGGTATGGGCGTGCCGAACGATCTGCCGACATGGGGAAATATTATCAATGCCGCAAAGCGGATCGACGTGATTGTCAATCAGCCGATGCAGTGGATTGCACCGGGCGTTGCAATTTCGCTTTTTGTATTGAGCATTAATTTTCTGGGCGACGGTCTGCGCGATGCGTTTGACCCGGCGCAGTAAAGGAGGGCCGTAAATGGAACAACAGATGATATTGCGGGTGAAAGACCTGCAAACGGCCTATTATGTCGGCAAACGGCGGGTCAACGCGGTCAACGGCGTCAGCTTTGAACTCAAACGCGGCGAGACGCTTGGCATTGTCGGGGAATCCGGCTGCGGCAAAAGCGCGACCGCGCATTCCATCTTGCAGCTGTTGCCGAAAAACGGAAGGATCGAAGGCGGCAAGGTGGAGTACTTCCCGAAGGAGGGGGAACCGGTCTGTCTGAGCGAATGCAAACGCACCGGACGGAAAATGCGCGAGATGCGCGGCGGCGAGATCTCGATGATTTTCCAGGACCCGCTTTCTTCGCTGAACCCCGTCTATACCATAGGGGATCAGATTATTGAGATGCTGCGTGCACATGAAAAAATCAGCAAAAAGCAAGCTGCGGTCCGCGCGGCGCAGCTTTTGGACAAGCTGGGGATTCCGGATGCGGAAAAGCGGCTGCGCGACTATCCGCATCAGTTTTCCGGCGGCATGAAACAGCGGGTGATGATTGCCATTGCGATGATCTGCAACCCGAGTTTGCTGATTGCAGACGAGCCGACAACGGCGCTGGACGTGACCATCCAGGCGCAGATTCTGGAACTGATGCAGCAAATTCAGCAGGAATACGGCACCTCGATCATGCTCATTACCCACAACATGGGCATTGTGGCGGAAATCTGCGACAGTGTCGCGGTTATGTATATGGGCAGAGTTGTGGAATACGGCTCCCTCAAACAGGTGTTCACCAACCCGAAGCACCCTTATACTGTTGCGCTTATGCAGTCTGTTCCGGTGTTGGGAATGGGAAAGGATAAACGGCTGGTTTCCATTGAAGGCGCAACGCCGGACGGCTCGACGGTCTTTAAGGGCTGTCCTTTTGCCGACCGCTGCACCAAAGCCGGCCCCCATTGCTTTGATCATCCGCCGGTTGAGACCGAGCCTGAACCAGGACACAGAGTGTCCTGTCATCTGTATACGGAAGGGGGCGCGGCGGAATGATTGACGAACTGCTTATCGCCCAAAGCCTTATAAAATATTACAGAACCGGAACGGGCTGGAGCGAGAAAAAAGCGCGTCCGGTCAAGGCGGTGGACGGCGTTTCTTTTACCCTTTATCGGGGAGAGACGCTTGGAATCGTCGGCGAGTCCGGCTGTGGAAAAACGACGCTCGGAAAATGCATTGTCCGGCTTTTGGACCCGGACGAGGGAAAACTCTGGTTTAACCGGGACGGCGAAACCTGCAACATTCTGATGCTGAACAAAAAAGACGGCTTTGATATGCGCCGCCGCATCCAGATGGTGTTTCAGGACCCGTACGGCTCCTTGAATCCGCGGCTGAATATTCTGGGCGCATTTGATGAACAACTGCGGATTCATGGTTTTGGCGACCGCGCAAAGCGCCGGGAAATCGTGGCGCAGGCACTGGAACGGGTGAATCTGCAGCCGGATTACATGTACCGGTATCCGCACGAATTTTCCGGCGGCCAGCGTCAGCGTATCTGCATTGCACGGGCACTGGCGATGAGCCCGGAACTGATCGTCTGTGACGAGCCTGTTTCGGCGCTGGACGTCTCGGTGCAGGCGCAGATTCTCAATCTCATGAAGGATCTGCAAAAAGAGCTGGGGCTTTCTTATATCTTCATTGCGCATGACCTGAGCGTTGTGCAGTATATGAGCGACCGCATTGCGGTCATGTATTTGGGAAAAATTGTCGAGACAGCAAGCGCAGACGAGCTTTATGAGCGCAAATTGCATCCCTACACGCAGGCACTGCTCTCTGCGGTCCCGGTTCCGGTTTACGGCGCAAAAAAAGAACGGATCATCCTCAAAGGAGACGTTCCGTCGCCGCTTGCACCGCCAAATGGCTGCCGATTTCATCCGCGCTGTGCGCATTGTCGGGAAATCTGCCGGCAGGTCGAGCCAGAGCTTCGCGAGATCGGCACAACGGGGCATCGGGTTGCCTGCCATCTCTACGACGGCAAGAACGAGTAATAGGATGCGGACACGCGGCATGCGCAGGGCGTCCGTGCTTCATGTGCGGATAAACCTGAACAGCATATTCCATGCGTTTGGGTCAAACCCTGCAAAGGCATGGCGCCCGCCGTTTTCTAAGGGGTACTGAATATTTTGCCTTTTGGATCACCTGCCCGCAACCCGAAAACGGACGGCTGTTATTTCTCCCGGATTTTAAAACATCTCGTTTGATTGAAGCTTGAAGTTAAAGTGATTTTACTCGACCCGGGCAATGCTGGGGTGCCAAGCTAAAGCAAAACAAGACAAAAAAGCTGCGGACCAAAACCGGTCCGCAGCTTTTTTAATATTCTGTTGTGTCAGTGGCTTACGCCTTGCCGGCGCTGCCCAGAACAGTGTTGATCTTGTGCATGACCATTTCCTTGATCGCGTTGCGCGCCGGTCCGAGGTACTGGCGCGGATCGAAGTGATCAGGATGCTCGTTAAAGTATTTGCGGATGGTCGCGGTCATCGCAAGGCGAAGGTCGCTGTCGATGTTGATTTTGCAGACAGCCATCTTCGCAGCCTGACGGAGCATATCCTCCGGAATACCGATAGCATCCGGCATGTTACCGCCGTTCTCGTTGATCATCTGAACGAACTCGGGGATAACCGAGGAAGCGCCGTGCAGGACGATCGGGAATCCGGGCAGACGCTCGGAGACCTTCTCAAGGATGTCGAAGCGCAGCTGCGGTTTCTGGCCGGGCTTGAACTTATATGCGCCGTGGCTGGTGCCGATAGCGATCGCGAGGGAGTCAACGCCGGTGCGGGAGACAAACTCCTCAACCTCTTCCGGACGGGTGTAGGAAGCGTCTTCGTCGGAGACATTGACGGCATCCTCGATGCCGGCCAGACGGCCAAGCTCGCCCTCAACAACAACACCGTGATCGTGCGCATACTCAACGACCTTCTTGGTCAGCGCGATGTTGTCCTCGAAGCTGTGGTGGCTGCCGTCGATCATGACCGACGAAAAACCGCCGTCGATGCAGCTTTTGCAAAGCTCGAAGCTGTCGCCGTGATCCAGGTGCAGCGCGATGGGAAGGTCGGTCTCGATCAGCGCGGCCTCAACCAGCTTTACAAGATAGGTGTGGTTGGCGTATTTGCGCGCGCCGGCGGAAACCTGAAGAATCAGCGGGGAATTGAGCTCTTTGCCCGCCTCGGTGATTCCCTGAACGATTTCCATGTTGTTGACGTTAAAAGCGCCGATGGCGTAACCGCCCTCATAAGCTTTCTTAAACATCTCGGTTGTAGTTACGAGTGGCATAATCTTCTCTCCGTTTCACAAGTTTATTTGCCTGTCCTTATTGTACCATGCACTGCCGCAAAATCAAGAGTCAAGCGCCTTTTCTTATTGAATTCATCGGCCTGAAATGGTAAACTGAACAGGTAAGAAAGTTTATGACAGGTGAAGGAGAAAACGATTATGAAAGAGCTTAAAGGCGCCTGTGTGATCGGCCAGTCCGGCGGTCCGACGGCGGTCATTAATTCCAGCGTTTGCGGCGCAGTGATGACTGCGTTGGCAAATCCGAACATCACCAAGGTTTATGGTGCGCAAAACGGGATCGAAGGTGTGCTTAAAGAGCGCCTGTTTGATTGCGGAAAAGAAGATGAAAAGGAGCTGCTGCTGCTGAAAAGCACCCCGGCCGCGGCTTTCGGTTCCTGCCGGTACAAGCTGAAAGACGCCCGGCAGGATGAAACCGATTATAAGCGTATTCTGGAAGTGTTCCAGAAATATGACGTTCGCTATTTCTTCTATAATGGCGGAAACGACTCGATGGACACCTGCCACAAGGTTGCCCAGTATTTCAAAAAAGTGGGATATGACTGCAATGTTATCGGCATCCCCAAAACCATCGATAACGACCTCGCCTGCACCGATCATTGCCCAGGTTACGGCAGCGCTGCAAAGTATATCGCGACCTCTGTTTCCGAAATTGCTTTGGACGCGGGCGTTTATGACCGCGGTTCGGTGATTATATTTGAAATCATGGGACGCAATGCCGGCTGGCTTACTGCGGCCGCAGCGCTGGCAAATGAGATCGGCCATGGTCCGGATCTGGTTTATCTGCCGGAGAATCCGTTTGATCTTGAGCAGTTCGTCCGCGATGTGGAAAAGGTGTACTATGCAAAAGGCAGCTGCCTGGTCGCGGTTTCAGAGGGTGTGCATGACCTCGCCGGAAAATATATTTCCGAGTATGGCAGCAATCTCGCGCAGACCAAGGATGCGTTCGGACACAGCCAGATGGGCGGCCTTGCCTCCACTCTCGCGGCGCTTATCAAGGAAAAAACCGGCGCGAAAACCCGCGGAATCGAGTTCTCTTTGCTGCAGCGCTGCGCTGCGCACTGTGCTTCCAAAACCGATATTGAAGAGGCGTTCGCAGCCGGTAAGGCTGCCGTTGAGAGTGCGGTTGCCGGCCGGACCGACTGCATGGTTGCTTTTGTACGCGGTGAAGGCGAGCCGTACAGCTGCCATACGGAGCTTTTCGATCTCGGCGAGATTGCCAATGTGGAGAAAAAGGTGCCGGACTCGATGATGAACGCCGAGCGCAATGGTATGAACGAGGAATTTGTTCGCTATGCGCTGCCGCTGATTCAGGGAGAGTGCGACCGGCCTACCGAACAGGGCCTGCCGCGCTACGCCAAACTTAAAAAGGTGTTTACGGTCTGAGTTTCCATAGCTTATACGCACGTCCTCGAATTTATAGACAGTGCTGTACAAAAAAAGACACCCAATCCGCTTAACACGGATAATAGGGTTTTTAGCAATTCGCCTCAAAAAGCCGGCAAGATCGGCAAACGGCTACAGGCGAGATAGTATCCAGGGTGAAATATTATAGAGCAGGCGCGCTTCGTAAAAATCGAAGCGCGCCTGCTCTTTTTAGTTGACTTTTGCGTGAAAATGCCCCGGATTTGGGGCGGGGGTAAAATTCTTCAGATAAAGATGTCCTCTTTTTACCAAAATAAAGCAAGTTTGTCGGCCAAATTAAAAGCAAAGACATGACTCGTTTACAGGCAGCAAGAATGGAGAGGCATAAAAACAGGCCGCTTTGATGGCGGCCTGTTATTTTAATTAATGCGGTTATTGAGCATTTCAGCAGTTCATAAGGGTATGCCGGTATCATAGATTTTCAAAGCGGTGTAAACCACTATTGAACTGGTGGCTTGATTTTGCCAAAGGATGATTTGCGGCTTTGCCAGAGCTTGTTATTCTCATACTCACGTCTTTGGGCATTGGTCCCAGCTGTGACCAAAGACTTTCGGGTTGGCAAGAAGATAAAACACTTCTGTTTTCTCAGCGGACCCGAGTTGGGCGACAGGATGTGCGCGGGAGAACAGCCGCCGGAATCCAAGCCGTTCGCCGACTCTGCGCGAACGCAGATTTTCAGGAAAATGCGCAAACCAGAGGTAATCCAGCGGGCCGCGCAGTGCGGGAGAAATCGGAGAACTTTTTGGATCAAACAGCGCGCCGATCAGTGCTTGCGCCGCTTCGGTCATCAACCCGTTTCCCCAAAATGCAGGGGACAGGTCAAAGCCAAGTTCCCGGCCATCCAGACACTGAAAAATCCGGCAGATTGAGGTGTTGTAAAATCCGATATTGCCGATAACCCTGCCTGTTTCGCGCAACTGTAGTGCATAACAGCAGTCCGGATAAAGGCCGGTGATAGCGGCAAGAGAATCTTCAATGCTTTTATGCGGCTGCCATCCTGCATTGAGCGCCACTTCAGGCAAGCTGGCATAGGCAAACAGATCATCGCAGTCGGCGGGCTGCCAGTCCCGCAGCATCAACCGATCTGTTTCAAGTGTTTTCATTCCCGGGCTTTCCTTTCGCGCCGCTCATGTGTTTTTTGATAAGCAGGGGGTACAGGGCGATGATCCAGAGCACAACCAGCGCATATCGCACGGTGTCTGCGGCAAGGCTTTCGCCCGATATCAGTTTGAGACCGGATTTTATCGCAAGAGCGCCGGCGAGTCCGGCGATATATTTGAGCAGTTGGACCGGCAGACGGGCGGCACGCGGGTCAAAGTTGATATACCGGCGTTCAAGATAGTAGCCTGCGGCAAAGCCGATGCCCGCGCCTGCGGCTTTACAGCAATCAACAGCGTATTCGCGGTCAACGATGCCGCTGCTGAACAGCGATACGGAATAAGCAATCAGAAGCGCTGCGGCAATCAGGAAAAATACAGATGCGAGGACGTCAGCCCGGCGTGAGCCGGAAAATTTTGAAAAGTACCATTCGACCAGCAAAATAATCAGCGCCGAGAGAAGCAAAGAAACCAATACGTCTTTAGGGGTGTGAACGCCTAAAAACATGCGGGAAAATCCGACAAGCAATGCCAGCAGGATCAGCACGGCCCGCTGCCAGCCTTTGCGGCTTTGTGCAGCAAGCGTGCCATACAATGATGCGGCGCTCTGGGTATGGCCGGAGGGGAAAGAGTAGCCGGTCGCGGTTTCCAATGCGTTTCCGACCGGTTGAAAAGATGGATCGAGAATCCAGGGACGGTCAATGCGAAAGGTGATTTTCAGCCCTTGAACAGACAGTCCCGCGATAAAATAGACAAATCCGATTCGATAGGTCAGTTCCTTATCGACGCACCAGAAAATCGCGCAGAGAAGGGCGATTACAACCAGTTCCTCTCCTAAAACAGTGATAAAACTGAACAGTTTTTCAAGAAAAGGGGTGCGCATTTCGCTCAGAGCCCATAAAAAATTCATATCCGGTCTCCTTTTATGCAGGTGTTTAGTGAAAGTATAGCGTATTTCAGAGAAAATTGCACCATTGGGTGAGCAGGATAAGCTGTTCGATTAAATTCGACAAAAATAAGCATCTTTTTGAGACTCTAAGCTTCTGTAGGCTGTCGCGCTTTGATCTGGAAATGCAGTGCGTGTTTATCTGCTCTGAACAAAAAGATACTCGAGATACCCCGCATAAAAGACAGAAAGTTCAATGTTCAACAAAAAAACGGTCTCATAATGATACTTTTGGACGATGAAGTTTCATTTTGAGACTGATTTTTTTGCGAAAGTGCATAAACGACTACCCCCGGTTCGGGGTCAGTTAACGAAAATATGTAACGAAAGTGTAATTTCGTTGTGTAATTCGCTGGATTGAAATAGAATGAGAGCAGAAAAGAGGCGGAAATTTCCAATAGTTGCAACACAAAAACAAACTGATTTGTCACTCTGGCAAGATTTAAAGGCCCTTGGAGCAAGGGGTTTTAAATAAATCAAAATTTTTGAAAGGAGCAAGAAAATATCCGCACGGATGTTTTCGAAGAAACAATGAAAAAAGTTTTAGCGGTTCTTCTGGCTCTCGCGATGGTCTTTGTTCTGGTTGCCTGCGGCGGCGGTGAAACCCCTGCCGGCGGCGAAACCGAAAGCGGCGCTGAGGGCGGCGTCATCAAAATTGCGGTTGCCGGCCCGATGACCGGTGACAATGCCGAGTATGGTATCGGCTTTGCGAACGCGGCGAAGCTCGTTGCGGAGCAGGTTAACGCCGAGGGCGGCGTTAAGGTCGGCGACGCGACCTACACCGTTGAGATCGTTGAGTTCGACGACAAGAACGAGTCCGACGAGGCGCTGACGATCGCTGAGCAGATCGTTTCCACTCCGGACATTTACGGCGTAATCGGCCACTTCTCCTCGGGCGTCTGCATGGCGGCTGCTCCGACCTATCAGGATGCACAGTATATCAACATCAGCCCGACCTCTTCGCACGCGGATTATTCCAGCATCGGCGATTACATCTTCCGCAACAACACCGTTATCACGGTTGAGACCCGTACCGGTGCGGAAATCGCGATCAACGATCTGAAGGGAACTTCGATCGGCGTACTGTCCATCGACACCGAGTGGGGCCAGTCGGCCGGCAACGCGATGGAAGAGAACGTTAAGGATCTCGGCGGCAACCTCGCTATCCGTCAGGAAGTTGCGGCGACCCAGACCGACTTCGCGACCGAGATTGCAAACTTCAGAGCGCAGAACGTGGACGTGATCCTCGTTGCCGGTATGTATGAGACCCTGGCGCCGTTTGCGCTGGCTTGCGACAGCAGCGATTACGACGTTAAGCTCGTTGGCTGCTCCAATGCTTACACCACTTCTCTGATCGACATCGCCGGTGAGGCTGCCGAGGGCATCTATGCGCCTGTTGCGTTCTTCGCGGGCAACCCGGATCCCGACGTTCAGGCTTACGTCAAGGCTTACACCGACAAATACGGTGCTGCGCCCTCCGCGCTGACCACCCAGGCTTACGATTCCACCTACATCCTGATCGAGGCGATCGAGCGCGCTGGTTCGCTTGACCGCGAAGCGATCAAGGACGCCATGTTTGAGACCAACTTCGACGGTATGTCCGGTCCGACGACCTTTGACGAGATCGGTGACGCGATGAAGGTCTTCACCAAGATCATGGTTAAGGACGGCGAGTTCGTCGTCGCAGAGTTCTGATTCGTTAATCTGCAAATGGTTCCGCAAGGGGGAGGCTTCCCCCTTGCGGAACTGAAATGTAACAGGAAGCCTGTTTCAGGCGTGTGCGCCCAAAACAGGCAGAGAGAGAAACCGTGGGCTCGGCCCACAGCCTTCTGCGGGCGCGCAGGGATGTTCGCAGAACCCGGCTCATACGGCTGAGCAAGGGGCTATCTTATTCAGGAAGGAGAAATTACCGTTGCTCCGCACCAAGGTTTCGGAGCTGCGTAAACCGTTAAGCGTATGGAAACTTTTATCGGCGCAGTCATTAACGGATTGGCACTCGGTATGGCTTACGCATTGATCGCCGTCGGCTATTCGATGGTTTTCGGCGTACTGAGACTGATCAACTTCGCACACGGTTCCATTTATGCGTTCGGCGCGTATATGGTGTACTTTTTTATCTCAATTCAAGTCGGCCTGTTCTGGTCGATCATGATTGCTATTGTCCTTTCCGGCATCCTTGCGATGCTTGTCGATAAGCTTGCGCTTGAGCCTCTGCGCAAAAAGCAGTCGATCCCGATCGCGTCTCTCATCACGACGGTCGGCGTATCCTTTATCATTCAGAACGGACTTGCGCTCGAGCAGGTCTTTACCAGCGAGAAGAAGGGATTTCCGTCCCTTAATCTGTTCCCCAACATCATGATCGGAAACCTGACGATTCAGAGCAGCCAGATCATTATGTTTGCGGTGGCGCTGGTACTGCTTGCAGTGCTTTCGTACATTGTAAACAAGACAAAAATCGGTCTTTCGATGCGAGCGACCGAGCAGAATGCCCGCGCCGCCAGCCTCATGGGCGTTAATACCAACTTTGTTATTTCCTTTACCTTCTTTCTGGGCGGCTGTTCAGCGGCAATCGCGGGCACCCTCATCAGCGGCTATTATCAGATCATTTCCCCGACAATGGGCGCGACCATCGGCCTGAAAGCCTTTGCGGCGGCGGTCGTTGGCGGCATTGGCGTACTTTACGGGTCGGTTGTCGGCGGCCTGGTTGTCGGTGTTGTAGAGTGCATCGCCGCGCAGTATCTGGGCAGCAATGTTCGTGATCCAATGGCTTTTGTGATCCTGATTCTGATCCTGATCATCAAGCCCAACGGCCTGTTCGGCAAGAAAGGTGTTTCAAAGGTGTAAGCATATGAAAGAGAAAAAAAGTTTAAATCTGCTCGCTCCCTTTGAAAGCTTTGTTGATAAATTTAAAGTGCCGCTTTCAATTCTGGTCGGAGCGTTTCTTATCGCGGTGCCGTTCCTGGGCGCTTCTCGCGTTGCAATGCGCAACCTGGTAATGATCTTCCTGTATGCAATGCTCGGTATGGGCCTCAACGTCCTGCTTGGCTATGTTGGACAGGTTTCGCTCGGTCATGCCGGATTCTATGCAATCGGCGCATATACCAGTGCGATACTGACCACGACCTATGGCTGGAGTTTCTGGACTGGCGCGATTGCCGGCGCTTGCGTTGCGGCGCTGATCGGCTTTCTGCTCGGACTGCCGACACTGCGCTTGTCCGGTACTTATCTGACGATCGTTACGCTGGGATTCGGCGAGATCGTTCTGATGGTCCTGCGCCAGTGGGAATCGGTCACCAACGGAAACTACGGTATCCGCAGCATCCCTGTTCCGGAACTGTTCGGATGGGAGCTGACCCTTTCAAACGGCGGATTTTACTGGCTGATCCTCTTCCTGTCCACCGTGACCGCAATTGCGTGCTATACCATCAAGAACTCCAATGCAGGCCGCACGCTGATTGCAATTAAAGAAGATGAACTGGCGGCTACCATGATGGGCATCAAGACCACGCGGTATAAGATCCTCGCGTTTGTCGTGTCGGCTTTTATCACCGGTCTTGCCGGCGCGTATTATTCGGTCATCAACAACGGCTATATTGAGCCGAATAACTTTGTGTTCAACTACTCCATCCAGATCCTTAGCGTCGTGATCGTCGGCGGCATGGGCACGATCCGCGGCATGTATTTCGGCTCCGCGCTGCTCATGATGTTCCCGCAGGTTTTCCGCTTCCTAAATCAGTGGCGCTTTGTGATCTATGGCCTGCTGCTTGTACTGATGATGCAGTTCCGTCCGCAGGGCGCCCTCGGCTGGCAGTCCACTTTGCCCTACAAGCTGCCCAGAAGAGCCAAAAAAGCCCTTGCCGAACGCGAAAAAGCAAAGACGGTACAATAAGTCGACAGAAAGGAGTTTTTGAACTATGGCACTTTTGCAAGCAAAAGAGATCACGATGCAGTTCGGCGGACTCTTGGCTGTTGACAGCGTTTCCTTTCATGTGGACAAGGGAGAGATCGTTAGCCTGATCGGCCCCAACGGCGCGGGCAAAACTACGGTATTTAATATGCTCACAGGCGTTTACGAGATCACTTCCGGAGCCATTGAATTTGAAGGAAAAGAGATTCATCGCAAGACGCCGCAGGAGATCGTCGATATGGGGATTTCCCGCACTTTCCAGAACCTTCGCCTGTTTGGAAAAATGCGGGTAATCGAAAACGTGCTGGTCGGCACCCATATACGCACAAAATATAATTTCTTTGACGGATTGCTGCGCACACCGCGCTATCAGAAGGAAGAGGCGGAAAAAACACTTAAGGCGATCGATATTCTGGAGAGTATTGGCCTTGGCGATAAAATCAATGAACTGGCATCCAATCTTCCGTATGGCGATCAGCGCAAGGTTGAAATCGCGCGCGCCATTGCGACCGACGCAAAGCTTATCCTGCTGGATGAGCCGGCAGCCGGCATGAACCCGGCTGAATCCGAAGAGTTGCTTCGATTCATCCGCGAGCTGCGTGATAAAGGCTATACAATCATTCTGATCGAGCACGATATGGGCGTGGTCATGAACATTTCGGACCGAATTTATGTGCTGGATCATGGCAAAATGATCGCGAACGGCCTGCCAAGAGAGATTGCGAACAACCCGCAGGTTATTGAGGCGTATCTGGGAGGGAAGAGAGAAAAATGATGCTGAAAATCACCGACCTTAACGTCCATTACGGCTTTATCCATGCGCTGAAAGGCATTGATATGGAGGTGAACGAGGGAGAAATCGTTACCCTTATCGGTTCCAACGGCGCAGGTAAGTCTACGACTCTTGGCGCAATTTCCGGCCTGGTCAAGGCATCAAAAGGCAAAATCGAATTTGAGGGAGAAAATATCACCAACCTGCCGGCATATAAAGTTGTCAGCAAGAAGATCAGCCTCTCCCCCGAAGGCCGCGAGGTCTTTCCGGCACTGTCGGTAGAGGAAAATCTCCGGCTGGGCGCTTTCACCCGCAGCGACAAAGCGGAAATTAACCAGTCTTTCGAGCGGGTTTATGACCTGTTTCCGCGTCTGAAGGAACGCATCAAGCAGCCGGCGGGCACCTTGTCGGGCGGCGAACAGCAGATGCTCGCGATCGGCCGTGCGCTGATGAGCAGGCCGAAACTTCTGCTGCTGGATGAGCCGTCCATGGGCCTTGCGCCGAACCTCGTTTTGATGATTTTCGACCTCATCGAATCGATCAACAAACAGGGCACGACGATTCTGCTGATCGAGCAGAACGCGAACATGGCGCTGTCGGTCGCGCACCGGGCGTATGTACTGGAAACCGGAAAGATTTCCCTGTCCGGCGACGCGAAGGAGCTTATGAACGATCCGCGGGTTAAGTCCGCTTATCTCGGCGAGATCCACGAAACCTGAGGATTATCAAAAAATATTTCAGCGGTCGGGAACGGCTGCTGACTCGGTTGATTTGTGAAAGGAGTTTATATAATGAAAAAGCTCATCAATAATCCTAATGATGTTGTGACCGAAATGCTGCTTGGTTTGTCGAAATCCCATCCGGAACTGGTTTACAGCAATGACGGACTTGAGGTAATCTATAGAAAAGAGAAAAAACAGAATAAAGTCGGTCTGGTTTCCGGCGGCGGCTCGGGACATGAACCCGCACATGCGGGATACGTCGGCAAGGGAATGCTGGATGCGGCAGTCGCGGGCAATGTCTTCGCAAGCCCCAGCCCGGACCGCATTATCGAGGGCATCAAAGCCGCAGACAGCGGCGCCGGCGTCCTGATGATCATTAAGAATTATTCCGGCGATATTATGAACTTCCAGATGGCGGGTGAGCTTGCCGGCATGGAAGACATCAAGACCGACTACGTGGTGGTAAAAGACGACGTCGCAGTGCCGGACAGCACCTATTCGACCGGCCGCCGCGGTATTGCGGGCACCGTTTTTGTGCACAAGATTGCCGGTGCTGCTGCCGAAGCGGGCAAAAGCCTGGAGGAGGTAAAAGCCGCCGCTCAGAAAACCATCGACAATATCCGCTCGATGGGTATGGCGATGACCCCCTGCATTCTCCCCGGTGTTGGCAAACCCGGCTTTGAACTTGCTGAGAGCGAAGTCGAGATCGGCATGGGTATTCACGGTGAACCGGGTGTCAACCGCGAGCCGATCAGCTCGGCCAAAGAGACGGCCGAAAAGCTGGTTGCGCGTATTCTGGAGGATTACGATTACAGCGGCAGCGAGGTCGCGGTAATGGTCAATGGCCTGGGCGGTACCCCGCTTATGGAACTTTATATCATGTATAATGAGGTTGAAAAGATCCTCAGCGACAAGGGAATCAAGGTCTACAAGTCCTTTGTTGGAAACTACATGACCTCTCTGGAGATGTCCGGCTGCTCGGTCACGCTGCTGAAGCTGGACGAGGAGCTGAAAGGTTATCTCGATGCGCCGGCTGACACGCCTGCCTTCAAATGCTGATTCATGTGAGAGGAGAGTGCTTGAAATGAGTTTTGTTGTAACATCCAATGACTATGTCGATTACATCCAGGTTGCGGCGAAAAAGATCGCGGAAAACGGCGACTATATTTCCGGACTGGACGCGATTACCGGCGACGGCGATCACTGGGCAAATATCAACATGGGGTTTGAAAACCTGGTTGCGGCGTCCGATGAAATGCGCGCCATGCCGATTGACGGCGTCTTCAAAAAGATCGGCATGCTGATGATGAGCAAGATCGGCGGCAGCTCGGGCATCCTTTACGGCGGCGCATATATCGCTGCAAGCAAGACGGTTGCCGGGAAAGCCGAAATCACCAGCGAAGAGCTTTGTGCTGCGCTGGAAGCGATGGTTAAGGACATGATGGAGCGCGGAAAAGCCGAGCCCGGATTCAAAACCATGATCGATTCGCTTTATCCTGCTGTTGAGGCGTATAAAAAGGCGCTTGCAGAGGGTAAGAGCGATGCGGAAACCCTGGATGCCGTCAAGCAGGCTGCGATCGACGGCGCCGAGTCAACCAAGGGCATGGAGGCTGTAAAAGGCCGCGCGAGTTATCAGGCGAACAAGGGCGTTGGACATCTGGACCCCGGCGCCGTGACCATGTCCTATCAGCTGGAATGCCTTTGCGACTGCATTAAGGCAAAACTGTGATCTGAAAACATTACATAAAGGGATGGTGATGCAGTGAATCTCTCCATGGTGACCGAAAGCGCCAGCCAGATTGCCTGGGCCATTAAGCGCGTTATGGAAGTCGACGTTGTCATTGTCGACAATGAGCTGAACCGCATCACCGATACCTTTTCCTATCCGCGGCAGCGCATCGAAATCCGCAAAAACTCGATTGTCGGCAGGATCATTGAAAACGGCAAACCTCTGGCAATTGATGATAAGGAGCGGTTTCAGTCCTGCATTGAGTGCAAGGATTTTGAAATCTGCGAGATGAAGAGCCTGATTGGCGTTCCGATCGTTTACGAGGACAAGGTGATCGGCGCGATGGCGCTCGCTATTTCTCCGAAATTCATCAAGGGACTGTTTGGCAACCTGAGCCACACGATCGGCTTTTTGGAAAAAATGGCCGAAATGCTTGTGGGCAAACTGCAAACTGAATCCGATTACCAGCGGCTGAACCTGGCAAAGTTACAGCGCGAGGTATTGATTGACTCGATGAATGAGGCGATCGTGCTGGTTGACCGGGATGGATTGATCACCTATTCCAATACGCGGTTCAACGATGCTTTTTTCGGCGGTAAAACGGTTATAAATCTGCCGGTTTCGACCGTCATCCGCCATGCGGAGATTGACAGATTCCTTAAGGACAAGCAGAGCTTTGAGGACAAACTGATCTATTGTGAATATAAAGGCAGCTCAAGCTTTGACGGCCTGTGTTCTGCACGCACGATAGAGATTGGCGGAGAATACTACGGCGCTGTGTTTTCGCTTAAAAGCATCAACAACGCTGCGAGCGCTGTGGGCGGAACAATTGCTGAAAATTACCGGTTCGAGCGCTTTAAAGGGTCAAGCGGGCGATGCCGCAGTGCGATTAACAAGGCAAGAACCGCTTCGAAGAACGACGATCCGGTGCTGATTGAGGGCGTCTGCGGTTACCGTAAGCTGGAACTGGCGCAGGCGATCCATGAAGAATCCAGAAGAGGACAGGGAAACTTTTTCCACATCGACTGTTCGATGGATTCGGACAAACGGATCGAGGCCGAGCTGTTCGGCGCCAAGGAAAATGTCATGACCAGCAAGCTGCGGCTTGCAAATAAGGGAACTGTCTGTATCTGCCGCGTCGATCTGATGCCGCAATATCTTCAGCGCAGAATCAGCGATTATCTGGTGCACCGCACAATTGAAGTGCAGGGCCGGGAAATTGGAACCGACACGAGACTGATATTTACGGTGCAGGGAACGCTGAAACCGCTGATGGACTGCGGAATGTTTGACCAGCAGCTTTATGAGCAGCTTAGCCGGCAGAGCATCTATTTGCCGGGAATCGGAGACAACGCAGAAGATGTTGCAATTTATCTGCAGGATGCACTGCGCCTGTATGCCGAAAAATACGGCATGCAGACGCCGCAGATAGATCCGAAAGTTGTGGAGACTCTTTGCGAATATGATTGGCCGGGAGACCTCAGACAGCTGCGGAACGTTGCGGAACACCTCATCATTCATTGCAAAAACCGCCCAATTGGCATGGAATTGCTTGAACCGCTGAGTTTTCTGCGTGACAGGCAAAAACAGGAGAAATCGGCGGGCCAGCTTGTGGAGGATCAGATTCTCCGCCTGATGGCAAGCGGAAAAACCCGAGACGAAATAGCAGCGATCCTGCAAATCAGCAGGGCGACGCTGTTCCGAAAACTGAAAAAAATTAACATGCAAGGAGAACAGGAAAATGATTAAGAACACCCCATCCAAGAGCGATCCTCGTACTGATCTGCTTCGCGGCGCAATTGAACATCGCGCGACCTGGTATGCGCTGATGATTGCAGAGGCGCAGAAAGCTGGCCTTGATAAGAGCTTTGCCGGTAAGGCGGTTTTCAGCTGCGGCCAGTTCCATGGCAAAAGCAAATATCCGCGTACGGATGATCTGAAGGTGTTTGCGGATGCGTTCGCGAATCAGGACGTTGTTAACTGCTTTGAGATGGAGATCCTGAAAAACGACGGCGAGCACCTGGATATCGACTTCCACTACTGTCCGCTGGTTGAGGCTTGGAAAAAGCTTGGCATTCCGGAAGAGGAGATGCCTGCGCTGTGCGATATGGCGATGGACGGCGACCGCGGAATCATCTCGACTTATGACAATTTCGAGTTTGCGCTTGGCAAGACCATCGCGAAGGGCGACGACGTCTGCGAAATCCGCATCAACAAGAAATAATCATTTATACATCATCCGATAAGTCAGTCATAATCTTTCTCTTTCCTGAAAAGGGGCGGGCAGGCACAAGCTCGCTCCTTTTCCTTTTAAGAAAAGTTCTGTATAATGAGTGACACAAGCACCTGTGCGGTGTACAGAATTGACAGGCCACGGCCGCAGGAGGACAATATGAAGCTGATCTCATGGAACGTAAACGGGTTTCGGGCCTGCTTGCAAAAAGGATTCGGAGATTTCTTCTTGCAGCAGCAGGCAGACTGCTTTTGCATTCAGGAAACAAAAATGCAGGAAGGACAGGCGGATTTTGCGCCTGATGGATATTTCGCTTATTTTAACAGCGCGCTTAAAAAGGGCTATTCGGGAACGGCGGTATTCAGCAAAATGCAGCCGTGTGCGGTGAGCCGCGGTATAGAGGGATTTCCGGACGAGGAGGGCAGAGTGCTGACGCTGGAATTTCCGGCGTTCTATCTGGTAAATTGCTATTCTCCCAATGCGCAGCCTGAACTTGCGCGTATTGGTTACCGCATGGAATTTGAGGACGCCATGCGCGGATATCTTAGCAATCTGGACAGCCGAAAACCGGTTGTTTACTGCGGGGACCTCAACGTTGCGCACAATGAGATCGATTTGAAAAATCCCAAACCCAATATGGGTTCCGCGGGATTCTCGGACGAGGAGCGCGGCAAATTTTCAGAGCTGCTTGCCGCAGGTTTTACCGACAGCTTTCGCTATCTGTATCCGGATCGGACCGGCGCCTATTCCTGGTGGTCATACAGGTTTAACGCGCGGAAGAACAACGCGGGGTGGCGCATAGACTACTTTGTTGTATCCGACCGCCTGCGGGAGAAAATCAGGGATGCAAAGATATATGCAGAGGTGACCGGCAGCGACCATTGTCCGGTTGGCCTGGAAATCGACCTGTAAGAGCAAATAAAAAGAAACCGTGCCTGCGTTGAAGAGGGCGGAACAGTTTTTTCGCAAAACGCAGACAAGATCCGATTGGCGAATAAAATCCGGACTTAGACACGTCCTTGCTGAAATTTTGCTCAATTATGGAAAGCGGCGCGGGCAATACAATTAAAAAGCTTGGGAAAATTGCCGGAGACTGCATATTCAAGTTTTACGCAAGTATCTGATCCTGCAAAGGCATTTGAGAAAGAACCGCGGCGTTTTAAGCGCAGTTTGAGGCAGTACAATCGTCGCTGTGAGCTGTGCGGAAGTAGGTCAAATTTACATTGGATTTCGACGACGGCCCCAAGCACATTTGCAAGGTATTGATTGAATGCGATGGAAGGCTTATACTGAGCAATGGAACAAATCTGCGGCTGGCGCCGCGTAAAAAAGGAGCTTTACTATGTCGCAATATCTGCTGACCTATGACACGATCTCGTCCGGGACCAAAACAAGCGTCTTTACAACCGATGGAACGCTTGTCGCGTCGGCCTACCGGGCGCTGCCGATTACGTTTAAAGGAGACTATGCGCAGCAAAGCCCGCAGGATTGGTGGCAGGCGGTTATCGACACAACCCACGAGCTCCTGGACCGGTTCGATCCGTCCGAAGTTGCAGCGATTTGCTTTACGACCCAGAGCCAGGTTTGCCTGTGCGTTGACCGGGATGGAAATCCTCTGATGGACGCAATTACCTGGTCGGATACCCGCTCGCTGGAAGTGGAGGACAAGCTTGCGGCCATCCCTCAGCAGGAGTACTACAAGATTGCCGGACTGCCCAACCGTCCGGTTTCCAGCGTGCGCAAGCTGATGTGGGTCAAGGAAAAGTGGCCTGAAATCTATGCGAAAACCTACAAAATGATCCAGTGCAAGGACTATATGGCGCTTCGGTTTACCGGCCGTGCCGTGACAGATTACACCGATGCTTCCAGTACCTATGCATTGGACATTCAGGCGCATGACTGGTCCCGCAGGATTATCGAGACGGCGGGACTGGACATGGACAAGTTCCCTGAAATTCTGGAGTCCAACGAGATCGTCGGCTGCGTTACCGAGCAGGCTGCGCGGGAAACCGGCCTTTGCCCGGGCATTCCGGTTGTAATCGGCGCGGGCGACATCCTTTGTTCGTCGGTCGGGGCAGGGCTGGTCAAGCCCGGTAAATTATATATGAGTCTTGGTTCTTCGACCTGGATGTCCATGTGTTCGGATAAACCGATTGAAGATATGGAGTGCATGCGAGTTACCAACAATCCGCACGCGGTTCCGGGCCTGTACAGCTGTTTCTGCCAGCTCCAGGAAGCAGGCGTTGTCTTTAAATGGCTGAAAAACTCAATTTTCCGCTATGACCCGGACGGGCTGCGGGAAGTGCTGCCTTTCAAAAATATCTATCCTTACACCTGCATGGAAGAGGCCGTGAAGCAGTCCCCGGTTGGTGCAAATGGACTGCTTTGCATCCCGCATCTGCTTGGCGCCGCTTCCAACGCGCCGGAACCCTATTCTGCCGGGGCCTATATCGGCCTGCTCTGGACGCACACCCGTGAGGACATGATGCGCGCGGCAATGGAGGGCGCGACCTTCGAAATGCGGCGGTTTGTCGATCTTTTCCGTGCGCAGGCAGAGGTGACGGAATTGACGGTTGTCGGCATAGCCTCCCATGAAAAATATTGGCTTCAGGTAATGGCGGACGTCTTTAACCTGCCGGTTCGCAATACCGAGCTGACAGACACGCCGGATTCGATTGGCTGCGCGATTGTTGCCGGTCAGGCTGTCGGCGTGTATGACAGTTTTGATGTGGCTGACCGGTTCCGCTCTATTGAGGATACCTTCCTGCCGGACCCCGAGCGTGCGGCAAAGTATGAGCGGATTTATCAAACCTATCTGAAAGCATGTGCGGGAATTAAGCCTGCTTTGCAGGAACTGGCGCAGTATAGATAAGCGATCGCAGCGGTAAAAGGCTGCTATGACTCAAAAATCAAAGCTGGCGGAAAAACTGCGCAATCATGAAAAAAGCCTTCGAGCGCAAATTGTGCGCTCGAAGGCTTTTGCCTTGTAACGTTCCCCTGCATTGCGCAAGGGGATTCATTATTTCAGTTCAATGCGGCGGGTAGAATCCGGCTGCTTGACCAGCTTGGGCAGATCCAAAGTCAGGATGCCGTCTGTATAGTCCGCGCCAATGTTCGCGCTGTCTACACCGGTCAGATCGAAACTCCGTTTGAAGGAGCCATAACGGCGTTCCTTGCGGATGTAACCCTTCTTCTTGTCTTCGCTTTCCTCATTGTGCTCCGCGGAAATGGTCAGCATATTGCCGTCGACATCGATATGAATATCCTCTTTCTTGAATCCGGGCAGCTCGGCTTCAATGACGTACTTATCGGGCTGTTCGGAAATATCTGTGCGGATCGCGGCGACGGAACTCTCAAGATTGCCGAACATATCGCGTTCCATGCTGTCGAAAAGGTTAAGCAGGCTGTTGGTTCTTCTTTCAAAAGGCATCAATTCAAGCATAAATCTTACCTCCAATATATCAATGGTGTTTTTTGTTTACCGGCAGAGGGGAGAACTTCTTCGGCTGTCTGCCTCTCTTTGTTCCTCTCTCTGTTTACAAGCACAGTATAGGGCCGGTATATGAATAAAAAACAGTTTAAATATGAACAAATTGTAAATTTCTAGCACTCAGTTCATAAGAGCGCTAGAAATTTTTAAATGAGTTTAAAATTGGGTGCTAAAATTCTGCGCGGCTGCAATGAATCAATTTATCGTTAAGGATCTGGAATATCAAAAAAAGTAAAATTTTTGGAAAAAAGGTATGGCGTTTTACATACAGAGGTGATACAATAGGAACTGCAGAGTAGATGTTTGCGCGTTAAGTGCCGGCAGACGGGGAGTTTGCTGTCGGACGAAAAGCATGTGGCTTACGGTGCGAATGTCGCCTCCCGCTGCTACATAAGACGAGCATCTCTCGGTTGTGTAGCAATTACATTAACCGAAAGGTGTTTTTATTATGCAGAAATTTTTTGGCATTTTCTCTGAGTCGGCAAAAGAACTGAAAAAAACCAAAACACTGGCAACCGCGGCGCTGCTGATTGCGATTAACATCACGCTGGATGTGCTGAATATCCGCGTGCAGTTAACGCCGGAAATCCGTATCGGATTTGGGTTCCTGTGCAACGCGACAATCGGCTTTCTGTTTGGCCCGGTGGTCGCAATGCTTGGCGGCGTTGCAACGGATGTGATGGGCTATCTGGTGAACACCGGCGGCGGAGCTTATTTTCCCGGTTACAGCGTGACCGCGCTTGCGGCCGGTCTTTTCTGGGGACTGCTGCTGTATAAAAGGCCTGTAAAACTCTGGCGCTGTGCGGTTGCAAAAGGATGCATAAATCTGTTTTGCAACATTGGTCTGAATACCCTGTGGACCTCCATGCTTTATGGAAAAAGCATTGCGGTTCTGCTGCCTGGCCGCGTGATTAAGAATCTCCTCATGCTGGCACCGGAAGTCGCGGCGCTGTTTTTCTTCCTGACCTTTGTGGCGAAGGTTTACTTCCGCGGAAGCGGTAAGCAAAATCAAATTTAATTTTTCACCGATTAAGATGTGAAATACATTCAAGAACCGCCTGCCCCGGGGCGGTTCTTTTCTTTTTGGCCTGTTTTTACGCGAAGAGAAGGGTTTTGACAAAACACAACCGGTTGCCCATGCGCATACTCTGGGATGGCAAGGAGGTATGCCATATGAATAATCAGATTCGCGCGTGTGAGGCTCCCTATCCGGGTACACCCATTCGCAAAGGAAGCACGGGGAACAATGTAAAGTACATGCAGTATCTGCTGGACGGCATTCAAAAATACCTTTACACAAACCTGAAATTTTTAAAGGTGGACGGAATCTATGGTTCGGGAAGTGAATCAAACGTCGTCCAATATCAGCGGATCAAGGGCTTGATGCCGGACGGAGTTATCGGTCGAAACACCTGGTACGCGATCGAAGCGGACTATTCTGCGCTGCCGGATGGAAAATATGAAATCTATCCGGGCGTGGTGCTGAGTCAGGGCAGCACGGGAGTCGCGGTTGACAACATGCAGAGGGCCTTTAATGTCCTAAGTGAGCTTTATACCGCGCTGACCCGCCAAACCGTAGATGGAAAATTCGGACAGAAAACAGCAGACGCGACCCGGCTGTTCCAAAAACAGTTTGGATTGACCGCTGACGAAAGAATCGGCGAAAACACCTGGAACAAGGTTACGGAGGTCTACAACGCGATGGAAGCGGGAAATCCCATCCGCGTAACAACACGGTATCCGGGTTCTCCGCTTTCGGTTGGTTCCAGTGGAGACAGCGTCCGCTTTGTGCAGGCCTACATGAATGCGATCAGTGCAAATAACGGCCGGTTTTATCCGCAGATTAAGGTTGACGGCGTTTTTGGCCAGGGCACTAAAGGAATGGTCATGGCGTTCCAGAAATATTTTGGCCTGAAAGCTGACGGAATTGTCGGTCAGGCGACCTGGAGCAGAATGCTCGAAGCTTATAATGAAGGTCTTTGAGATTTAAACCCAAAGGCGGCGGGAACACCCGCCGCCTTCTTTTTAAGCACGCTTTTACTCTGTGCTTTTTGGGCTTTGAGCGTCGAGCTAATCGAGAAAAAACCGCAGGCAATACGCTGCCGGCAGAAAGCAGACTTGACGTCCGTTTTTCTTCGATTGAACCGGCGCTCGTGTTGAACGATTGATAAGGCGCGGATATTCTGATTGAGAAACAAGACTTTGAAAATAAAATGAAGCTATCGGCAATCGCTTTTGGAGAAGTTGTGCAAGGTCCACCCGTGGCTTGGAAAACGGTTGAAGTCTTTCTTGCAATCAATGAAAATAAAGCATTGTGCCGCCGGTTAAACATTGCCGGTTGGCGGCAGAGAGGAAAGTATAGTATAATAAAGTGAAATAATCAGGTTTAAATGCCTGGAAAAGCTGGCTGGAGAGCGAAATGAAATATAAGGCTGTAATTTTGGATATTGACGGGACGCTGGTGTACAGCAAAAGCAAGTTGCCTGGCGCTGCTGTGCTGCAGGCGATTCAGCGGCTGCAGCAGGCGGGAGTGCTTGTCATTGTCGCCACCGGTCGATCCTTTTTCGTTGCGGACGAGCATGTTCTCGGTTTTCGCGCAGATTACACTGTTTGTACAAACGGGGCATATGTGGTGGACGCGACAGGCAAACATTTTTACGATGAGCGGCTGACGCTGGACCAGACGCTGCGAATCATCCGTCTTTGTGAACAATATGATTGCCCGCTTGGCTTTGCGTTTTCGGATGCGAATTATGCTTATCGTCACTATGCCTGGTACGCGCAAAAATACGTGGAGCTTGTTGGGGAACTGGAATATATGATGGACGGGGAATCGGGAGACCGTCATTTAAAGGATTTGCCATATACAGCCTTTGCTTATGTTCCTGAGGACAAGATGCGCCGGTTTTGTGCAGAAAACCAGGATCTGACTGCGACGGTTTATGCCCCACAGATGTACGATATATTCCGCAGCGATCTGCATAAGGCGCGGGGGATTCAGCGTCTGCTTGAAAGAATCGGGCTTCGTCCGCAGGAGGTCGCGGCTATTGGAGACGGAGAAAACGATCGTGAGATGATAGAGTTTGCGGGTTGCGGAATTGCTATGGGCAATGCGCCGGAACCATTGCGTCAAGTAGCTGATTGGGTTACAGGCACGGTGCAGGAGGATGGCGCTGCACAGGCAATCCACTGGCTGCTCGATCAGAACTGAAATTCAACAAAATACATGCTGTTGATTCTTTAGCCTAAAGTCGGCCGAAATGGTGAGGGGTTGCAAGTTGATTTGATATTTTTTCAAGTTTGGACAAAGAATGTGCAGCGGTATGATGAGCCGGAGATTTATTTTAACTCCTGATTTTGGCACAAAATGGCTCGCAAATGATAAAAATTAAAGGGTGTATTTGAATATAATACAAATGGTATAAAAACAAAATAATTTATCGTTATTTTTTGCAAAACCCCTTTTCATTCTGAAATTATGTGTTATACTATAAATGCGAAATGATGCGGCAAGGCATCAAAAGATAATTTTGCCCGTTTTTTCCGTGCGCAGCAGTTTGGACAGTCAGTGTGGTCATACCTCTTTTGTGACAGAACAATGATAGTGGGGGCTAGCATTATTCTACGACCGTCGTAAAAGTGGGGATACTGTTTGTGTGTGATTGTTCCGGTTTGCTGTGCTGACAGGAAAATACATTTCGTATCAGTGGATTAACGCGATTGTGACTGCTTGGGCTGAGGGCCGGTGTATCAGATGATATGCCGGTCCTCAGCCTTTTCCAAGTAGTAAAACGAAGGCTAAGTAAAGCGGCAAAAAGATAGCGGTGAGAGGTTTGAACAGTAAATGATTGCCTTTCGACAAAAAAACGGAAAAATAAAAATAATTAGTGACACCGTGAGGGAATTGTGCGATAATATTCTGTATGACAGAATTGGGAGTTTCGGAGGGAAAGCATGAAGGTAGAAAACCTGATTGGCAACAGATTTAAGGAAAAACCGTCGGATTGTGTGATCGACAGCCATGCGTTGATGATTCGCGGCGGTTATATCAAGGGCGTGGCAAACGGAATCTATTCCCTTTATAATCCGACCAGAAGGATCACTCGCAAGATCGAGCAGATCATCCGGGAGGAAATGGACGCGATCGAGGGGCAGGAGGTTTTGTTCCCGGTTGTGCTGCCCGGGTCGCTCTGGGAGGAATCCGGCCGCTTTACCGCAGTCGGCAGCGAGCTGGTGCGCTTCAAGGACCGTGGAGACACACCGATGGTGCTCGGTATGACCCACGAGGAAGCCTCGGTGCAGCTGGTTCGGGACTACGCGACCACCTATACGCGCTATCCTTTCATGATTTATCAGATTCAGACGAAATTCAGGGATGAGGCACGTCCGCGTGCCGGACTTATCCGTGTGCGCGAATTTACCATGAAGGACGGCTATTCTTTCCACACTTCTCAGGAAGACCTGGAAAAGTATTATAACGTCTGTTTCCGTGCCTATGAGAGAATTTTTGCGCGTGCGGGTATCCCTGACGTGATTGCGGTTAAGTCCGACTCCGGCATGATGGGCGGCAGCGTTTCCCATGAGTTTATGATGATTACGCCGATCGGCGAGGACTCAATCGCGATCTGTGACAGCTGCGATTACAAGGCAAATATGGAAGCGGCGCAGTGCATAGTGGAAAACAAAAATGAACTACCGCTTGCCGAGCTGACCAAGGTGGAAACACCGGGCGTGACCGATATTCCGAGCCTTGCAAAATTCCTGGGCATATCGGAAGCACAAACCTGCAAAGCGGTCGTTTATCAGAAAAACATGACCGACGAATATGTCGTTGTCTTTATTCGCGGAGACCTGGATGTGAATGAAACCAAACTTACCAATGCATTGGGTGAGAACATCCATCCGGCGGACATTACACCGGACTGCGGATTGCATGCAGGATTTATTGGCGCGGTCGGACTGGATCGGGAAAAGTTTACTATCCTGTTTGACAGCTCGCTTAAGGGGATCGACAACCTGGCCTGCGGTGCGAACGAGGACGACCGCCATTACACCGGTTTCAATATTGAGCGCGATTATGGCTTTGTCGAGTATCAGGATCTTGCAAAGATCGTGGACGGCGGGATTTGTCCGGTATGCGGCAAACACAGCATTCGCATCGTGCGCGGAATTGAGGTCGGCAATATCTTCCAGCTGGGTACAAAATATACCAAGTCGATGGACATGACCTATACGGATGCGAACGGCGAGCAGCAATATCCGATCATGGGCTGCTACGGCATCGGCGTCGGCCGTTTGGCGGCGTCTGTTTGCGAGCATTTTCATGATCAGTACGGTCCGATCTGGCCGATCACCATCGCACCCTGGCAGGTCGAGGTCTGCTGCCTGCGCGCGGATGACGCTGAGGTGAAAAGCTGCGCGGACGGTCTGTATGCTGCGCTGGAACAGGCGGGAATCGACACCCTTTATGACGACCGCGATATTCGTGCCGGCGCGATGTTCTCGGACGCTGATCTGCTCGGCGCGCCCATTCGGGTGATTGTCAGTCCCAAAAACCTTGCGCAGGGTAAAGTCGAGATTGTCACCCGGGACAAGTCGGTCACGATCATGGCTGAAAAGGACGAAGCGCTTGAGCAGACGCTCGAACTGGTTCGCAGCATGACACGAGAGATCGAGGCGAAAGTTCCTGATCGGAAAAAAGCCTTTGCCGATTAATCTTTGCCTGTGAAGCAGTGGGAAGAATAATTCGAAAATACCGGTTCGTTTGAATGATTTATCTTGCTAAGGAGGATGGAAAAGATGAATAAATCTGTTTTAGTCGTTTACTATTCTCATTCCGGCAATACCGCTAAGGCGGCAGCCGAAATTGCACGCCGGACAGGCGGAGCTTTGCAGGAAATCCGGCCGGTTAATCCTTATCCGCAGGAGTATCGCGCCGTCGTTGAGCAGGCAAAGAAAGAAATACCTGCGGGCATTCATCCCGAGATTCAGCCGATGGAGCTGGATTTTGGCGCGTATGATCTGGTGATTGCCGGTTCGCCTAACTGGTGCGGCACCTTTGCGCCCCCTGTTGCGACCTTCCTTGCATCTCAGGACTGGAAGGGAAAAGAGCTTGCGGTATTTTGCACACATGGCGGCAGCGGCCTTGCGAAGATGGAAGCGGACGCCGCACGGCTGTGCCCGGATGCAAAGCTGTCACCGGGATGCGCGATTCGCAACGGAGATCCGGAACAGGCGGTCCCCGCACTGGATGACTGGCTTAAAACGATCGGATGCTGAGCGGGGAAAATAAATTGTAATAATAATAAAGCCCGCACGTGTATAAGGCGTGCGGGCTTTTCCTTTTTCATCGGAAAAAGGTGATGCAAATGGTTAAGCTTTGGAACCAGAATTTTTTGTGTAAATCCAGCCTCAGCATTTCAGGAGAAGGGGCGAACTGTTAAAATAGCGCATGAAGAATCGGTTTGGCAATATATATGAGCGGCACGACCTTGTCAGGAACTCTCCGTGCAATATCGGTCGCTGAATAATTTCAAATGCAGCGGCTGAAACCTGCATATAGAAAAAAGTCCGATATGTCGGAAGACCAACGGCGGGTGGGAATGGAAGAGTATCTGCAAAATGCTGTTGTCGTTTCAGCCGATAAAAGGCTCAATCAAGCCCATAACATAATCCGTACAAAGCCCTCATAAAATGGGACAGAGCGAAAGCAAGGGCCGCAGGCTGACGAGCATGTGTCTTGCCCCGGAATACCCCAAAAATCGATGAGGTGATAGGTTTATGGATCAGGCGAGTATTTACAAAGACATTGCGGCAAGGACGAACGGCGAGGTATATATCGGGGTCGTCGGACCTGTGCGCACCGGAAAATCTACCTTTATCAAAAAGTTCATGGAAAAGCTGGTGCTGCCGCATATTGAAAGCGGAATGTCCAGAGAACGCGCGATCGACGAGCTTCCCCAGTCGGCCGCGGGAAAAACCATCATGACGACCGAACCCAAGTTTATCCCGGAAGAGGCGGTCGGCATTGAATTGGAAGAGAATGTCAAGCTGCGTGTCAGAATGATTGACTGTGTCGGGTACATTGTTCCCGGCGCGCTTGGACATATTGAAAACGAGCAGCCGCGCATGGTCGTTTCGCCCTGGTTTGACCAGGCGGTCCCTTTTGACGTTGCGGCTGAAACGGGTACCAGAAAGGTAATCACCGAGCATTCGACTATCGGGGTCGTTGTCACGACAGACGGATCGATCAGCGATATCCCCCGCGCTGATTATGAGTCGGCTGAGATGCGGGTGGTCAATGAGCTCAAACAGATCAATAAGCCCTTTGTTGTGATCCTCAACTGCGTTGATCCACGGAGCGAACAGAGCCATCAGCTTTCACAGACCCTGCGCGAAAGATATGAGGTGCCGGTGATTCCGCTGAACTGCCTGGATATCGAAGAACAGGATATCTGCGGAATCCTCACGATGATCACTAACGAATTCCCGGTCAAGGAAATTGATTTTGACATGCCGAAATGGGTGACATCGCTGAAGAAGGATCACTGGCTGAAAACCGCTGTTTATGAGGCGGTCAGCGAATTTGCCGCCGGCGTTCGCAGAATGCGGGATCTGCCTGAAAAGATCTACACCCTGGCCGACTGCGAATACATCAAGTGCGCGAAGCGGACGGCAACCGACCTTGGGTCTGGCGTGGTGCGCATTTCCATGTCGCTTGAGGATGATCTGTTTTACCGTGTCCTCGGCGAAGAGACGGGGCTTGAAATTCAGGATGAGGCGAGCCTGATGCCCTGCATTCTCGAACTGGCGGAGATTCGCAGGAAATATCAGAAAGTCGAGGGCGCGCTGAAACAGGTAGAGGCGACAGGTTACGGTATCGTTATGCCGTCTATTGACGAGCTGCGGTTGGAAGAGCCGGAAATGGTGCGTCAGGGCGGCAAGTACGGTGTTAAGCTGCGCGCGTCGGCGCCGAGTATCCATATGATGCGGGCGGATATTACGACCGAGGTCAGCCCGATCGTCGGCAGCGAAAAGCAGAGCGAAGATCTGGTCGTTTATCTTCTGCGCGAGTTTGAGGAAGACCCCATTCGGATCTGGAGCAGCAATATTTTCGGAAAGTCCTTGAATGAGCTGGTCAATGAGGGACTTCAAAACAAGCTTTACAGAATGCCGGATGACGCGCGCATGAAGCTGCAGGAAACCCTTGAGCGGATTATCAACGACGGCTGCAACGGCCTGGTTTGCCTGATCCTGTAAAATCTGTCTGAGCGCCGCGCCTGCCGTTCGTGCAGGTGCGGCGCTCTAAGCATAAGCGCAGCGGCCAACCATATGCATTCTGTTCTTCGGGAACAGGTGAAACTAACACGCTTTTGCAGATGTTTTTGGAATAATTCGACCCGCAGAAAGCAAAAAAATGACGAAATCCGCTTTACAACCGGATTTCAGTGTGCTAAAATATCTTCATTCCATTGTTTGGAGTCGTTTATCTCATGAAATCTCGCAATTAC
Organism: uncultured Clostridia bacterium; assembly: GCA_944385925.1. Lineage (GTDB taxonomy): Bacteria > Bacillota > Clostridia > Oscillospirales > Ruminococcaceae > CALWZE01. Next base: position 29,474 of record CALWZE010000013.1, on the reverse strand, counting down.
ACCGCTGAATACTTTAGCTTTTACTTTAGCTTTACCTACTTTTATTTTGGTAAGGCTTCTTTGTGTTCTGCGGATTCAGGCTTGATGGATTGAGAAGGGCGCTTATATAACGTCTGAATAGAGAATCCAAGGCCCCGCGGTACACACCGCGGGGCTTTTTCGTATGAAAAAACGGAGGAAAAGGAAAATGATCGTCGTATTAAAAAAAGACCCGGATGAAGGACAGCTCAACAATCTGACCAACTGGCTTCAGGGACTGGGTATATCGATCCACCGAAGCGAAGGAGAACAGAGTCTGATTCTGGGACTCGTCGGCGATACGTCGGTTGTGGATATGGAACTTATCCGCTCGCTGGATATCGTGGAGGATGTCAAGAGAATCCAGGAGCCGTATAAAAACGCCAACCGCAAATTCCATCCGATGGACAGCGTTATCGATGTGAGCGGTATCAAAATCGGCGGCGGCCATTTTCAGATTATTGCCGGCCCCTGTTCGGTTGAGACCGAAGCGCAGATGTGCGGCGTCGCGGCGGACGTCAAAGCGGCGGGTGCGACCATCCTGCGCGGCGGCGCTTTTAAGCCCAGAACATCTCCCTATTCCTTCCAGGGCCTTGGCGGCAACGGCATAAAGCTGTTGCTGGAAGCGGCCAAACAATCGGGGATGCCGGTTGTCACCGAAATCATGGATATTTCCCAACTCAAGTATTTTGACGATGTGGATATGATTCAGGTCGGCGCACGCAACATGCAGAATTTCGAGCTGCTCAAGGAGATGGGACATACCGGAAAACCGATTCTGCTAAAGCGGGGGCTTGCAAACACGATTGAAGAGCTGCTGATGAGCGTCGAATACATCATGGCGGGCGGCAATGAGAACGTGGTGCTGTGCGAACGCGGCATCCGCACCTTTGAGACCGCGACACGCAACACGCTGGACATTTCTGCGGTGCCGGTGCTCAAGAAAAAAACGCATCTTCCGGTCATTGTCGATCCCAGTCACGCTTCCGGAAGATATGACCTTGTCAAGCCGCTCGCGCTCGCGGCAACCGCGGCGGGATGCGACGGACTCATGATCGAGGTGCACAACGACCCGCAGCACGCCCTGTGTGACGGCGCGCAGTCGCTGACGCCCAAGAAATTTGCAGATGTCGCCAAAGCGGTTTTTGCGCTGCGGCCCTTTGCAATGACTTCGGAAGAACTGAACGCACAGTAAAGGCTTCACAGGGAGGCGAACGGAATGAATATCGGTGTTGTGGGACTCGGCCTGATCGGCGGCTCGGTTGCGAAAGCGCTGCGGGAAAATACGCCGAACACGGTGCTTGGGTGCGATATAAACAGAACGGTTGTGGATAAGGCGAAGCTTCTTGAAGCGATCGACCTGGAATTGACCGAGGAGCGAATCCCGGTTTGCGATGTGGTGATCCTGGCCCTGTACCCAAAGGACATCATCGCCTGGGCGCAAGCGCATGCGGATCAGCTCAGGCCGGGATGCATCCTCATGGATTGCGGCGGCGTAAAGCAGGTTGTCTGCGACGCGCTGTTTCCGCTCTTCAAAGACAGACCGGTCACCTTTATCGGCGCGCATCCCATGGCCGGCGTCGAGCGCAGCGGGTTTGACAACGCGCGCAGTTCAATGTTCCGCAACGCCTCCATCATCCTGACGCCGCCCAAAGGGACGGATATCGAGACGCTCAGTATGGTCAAGAAATTCTGGGGTGCGATCGGATTCACAAATGTGGAGATCACGACGCCCCAGGAGCACGACCGGCGAATCGCTTTTACCTCTCAGCTTGCACATGTCGTATCCAGCGCATATATCAAAAGCCCGACGGCGAAGATGCAGCACGGCTTTTCCGCGGGCAGCTATAAGGATATGACCCGCGTTGCGCGGCTTAACGAAAAGATGTGGACCGAGCTGTTTATGGAAAACCGAGAATGCCTGTCTGAGGAAATCGGCACCGTTATAGAGCATTTGCAGGAATATAAACAGGCGATTGACGATCGGGACGCAGAAACACTGGAGAAACTGCTGCGGGAAGGCAGAGAGTGCAAAGAAGCGGCGGATAAGGGGGATCTGAAAGAATGAAAGTTATAAAGGTGCAAACGGAAAAACCATATGAAGTGCTGGTCGCGCGCGGATTCCTCGGTCAGGTTGGGCGCCTGATCTGCACAAAGATCGACCCCTGCCGCGTATGCATCGTTACAGACGACAATGTTTCGAAATTGTACGGCGCGCAGGTGGAGAATGCATTAAAGGACGCGGGCTACGATCCCTGTACCTATGTGTTCCCGCATGGTGAGGCCTCCAAAAATATGCAGACGCTTGCAGAGCTGTTAAGCTGCCTTGCGGATCATCACCTCAGCCGCAGCGACCTGATTGTGGCGCTTGGCGGCGGTGTAACAGGAGACATTGCGGGCTTCGCGGCCTCGATTTACATGCGCGGCATTCGCTATGTGCAGCTTCCGACAACCCTGCTTGCTGCGGTAGACGCTTCGGTGGGCGGCAAAACGGCGATCGATCTGCCGCAGGGAAAGAATCTGGTCGGCGCGTTCTGGCAGCCCTCGATGGTTCTGTGTGACGCCGACACGCTGCTGACCCTGCCGCCGGAACAGGTTTCCTGCGGATTGGCCGAAGCGATAAAATACGGCGTTTTGTGGGACCGCGCGCTCTTTGATCAGCTTGCTGCGGGCGGCTATGAACTGGAAGAGGTAATCGCGCGGTGTGTTGAACTGAAAGCGGGGATCGTTCAGCAGGATGAGCGGGATACCGGAAAACGCCAGATGCTGAATCTGGGCCACACGGTCGGCCATGCCATCGAGCAGTGCAGCGGACTTTCGGTGCTGCATGGGCAGGCGGTCGCGATAGGCACCGCTGTGGTCGCGTCGGCGGCGGAGAAACTGGGCCTTGCAAAACAGGGAACCTGTGCGGAAATTTTGCAGGCGTACCATAAGCTCGGCCTTGCAGACAAGTGCGGCATTGAAGCGGAAAAACTTGCCGAGGTTGCGCTTAACGATAAAAAACGCTTGGGCGGGGAGATCACCCTCGTAATTCCCCGCGCAGTCGGCGACTGTGTACTATATAAGCTGAAAGCGGAGATGCTGGAAGGGTTTATCCGCATCGGATTGGAGTAAAGCCATGGATTTGCGTATCATGCCGGGCAATCTGAGCGGGACGATTGCGGCGATTCCAAGCAAATCCGACGCGCACCGGCGGCTGATCTGCGCGGCGCTTGCCTGCAAACCATCCGCAATCGAAATCGGGGAAGGCTCCCGGGATATTGAGGCGACCGTCTGCGCGCTGAATGCCCTAGGCGCGCAGATCAAGCGGGAGAAAACCGGATATTGTGTAATTCCCCTGAAACAGGCGGAGCAACCTGCCGGACTGCGGCAGGTCGACTGCTGCGAAAGCGGTTCTACCCTGCGCTTTTTGCTGCCGGTTGCGGCGGCGCTGGGCAGTCAGGCTGTTTTTGTGGGACAGGGCAGGCTGCCGGAGCGCCCGATGCGGGTGCTGTGCGAGCTGCTGCGCGCGCACGGGGCGCAGGCAGACCGGGATCTGCTGCCGATCAGCATCAGCGGGCGCTTGCGCGGCGGATCGTTCGAACTGCCGGGAGATATCAGCTCGCAGTATATTTCCGGCTTGCTCTTCGCGCTGCCGCTTCTGCCGCAGAACAGCCGGATTCGCCTTCTTTCGCCGCTGGAAAGCGCCGGTTATGTCGAGATGACAATTCGCGCGCTGAAGGATTATGGGATAGCCGTGGAACAACTGCAGGATGGCTGGCGCGTCCCCGGCGGACAGCATTATTGCCCGCCCTCTGCCAGCGCGGTCGAAGGGGACTGGAGCAACGCGGCTTTCTGGGCGGTTGCGGGCGCGTTTTCTCCGGACGGTGTAACGGTGACCGGCCTTTCGCCGCAGTCGGCGCAGGGCGACAGACTGATAAGATCGCTTGTGCGGGAAAGCGGCGCACGGGAAGCGATGACAGGCGGTGCGCTGACGGTCCGGCGCGGCGAGCAGCACACGGGGGCGCTGACAGTGGACGCGCGGAATGTGCCGGATCTGGTGCCGGTGCTTGCGGTGCTTGGGTGCGGCAGACCGGGAGAGACGCGGATCACCGGGTGCGGAAGGCTGCGGCTCAAGGAAAGCGACCGGATCGAGGCGGTCTGCGCACTGATCCGGGGGCTGGGCGGCGACGCCGCGGCTGAGGGCGACAACATAGTCGTTCGCGGACAAGGGTGGCTGCGCGGCGGCCACGTGGACAGCTGCAACGATCACCGCATCGCGATGGCGGCGGCTGTCGCGGCAGGCCTGTGCCGGGAACCGGTTCGGCTGACCGGCGCGCAGGCGGTTGAAAAATCCTATCCCGGATTCTGGCGGGATTTTAAAGCGCTTGGAGGGAAAGCGGATGTCCTCTAGTTTTGGCAACAGCATAAAAGTTCAGATTTTCGGCCAGTCGCATTCCGAGGGGCTCGGCGTTGTGATCGACGGGCTGCCTGCGGGGGTGCAGCTGGATATGCAGGAGATCCTGCGGCAGATGGCGCGGCGTGCGCCGGGGCAGGGCGACTATACGACAAAGCGGCGGGAAAGCGACCAGCCGCGTATTCTGAGCGGACTTGTAGACGGGAAAAGCTGCGGCGCGCCGCTTTGTGCGGTTTTTGAGAACACCGATACCCGCTCGAAGGATTATGCGGCGCTGCGGGATCTGCCGCGGCCGGCGCATGCGGATTATCCGGCGGCGGTTAAGACCGGCGGAAGCAACGATATACGCGGCGGCGGACATTTTTCCGCCCGTCTGACGGCCCCACTGGTCTTCGCCGGGGCGGTGTGCGCGCAGCTTCTTGCCCGGCGTGGCGTTTATGTCGGCGCGCATATTGCTTCGATTGCCGGAATACAGGATCAGGCTTATGATCCGGTCGCGCTGGACGCCCGGACGCTCAGGGCGGCGGCGGATAACGGATTCCCCGTTTTGGACCTGGAAGCAGGCGAGGAGATGCGGCGGGCGATTGCACAGGCCGCATCGGAGCTGGATTCGGTCGGCGGCGTTGTGGAATGCGGCATAACGGGTTTACCGGTCGGCCTTGGCGAACCGATCTTTGACGGACTGGAAAACCGGATTGCCGCGGCGGTGTTTGGAATTCCCGCTGTGAAAGGGATCGAGTTCGGCGCGGGATTTGCCGCTTCCGGGATGCGCGGCAGTGAAAACAACGATCCGTTTTATTATGACGGCGAAGGAAGGGTGCGAACCGAGACCAACAACCATGGCGGCATCCTCGGGGGGCTTGCAAGCGGGATGCCGGTCGTGTTTCGGGCTGCGTTCAAGCCGACGCCCTCCATCGCAAGGCCGCAGCGCACGGTTAATCTGCGCACCGGCCTTTCGGAAGAACTGGTCATTCACGGCAGACACGATCCCTGTGTGGTTCCCCGCGCGGTGCCGTGCGTTGAGGCGGCTGCGGCTGTTGCTGTATATGATCTGATGCACGGAGTCGGATTGGGCTGAGCAGACAGCAACAGCTGATTGCAGGAGCGATACGGGACTGCGCAGGACGAAACTGCGCGGCCGGACATCGAAAGCCGTGCGTCGCCGCGCTGTCTGTGGCGGTTCATCGGAAGTTCTGCGGCGGTTTTGCCTGCGGCCCGTCGGTAAAACAAGCCGGGCGGTTTTTCATAAAAGCCTCTTTATAAAAGCGTCCGTATAGACCCGCAGGGGAATGTGGGCAGAAAAAACAGCAGTGCGTTCGCCGGGATTTTGAGAGAGCATACCGGCAATGCCGAACAAAGTGAATAAAAGAAAGGAAATCAATAAAGTCATGGACCTCAAGGAATGCAGAGATAAAATCGATCAGATCGACGACCAGATATGCGCACTTTTCAAGCAGCGTATGGAGGTTGTCGTGCAGGTTGCGCAATACAAAAAGGAAAACGGGCTGCCGGTCCTTAACTCCAGCCGTGAGCGGGAGATCCTAGCGCGCGCCTGCGGCCAGTGCGGCGAAGAGCTCGAACTGTACACGAAACTGCTGTTCAACACGATTTTCGATCTTAGCCGCGCGCGTCAGACGGCCCTGCTCGCCACCGAGACGCCGCTTGCAAAACGCATCGAGGCCGCCCGTGCCGAGACGCCGGCGCTTTTCCCCAAAAAGGCGGTTGTCGCCTGTCAGGGAGTCGAAGGGGCTTATTCCCAGCAGGCGTGCGACAAACTGTTTGCGCTGCCGAGCATTCTGTATTTCAATACCTTTGAGGCTGTATTTCAAGCGGTGGATCGCGGTATGTGCGAATATGGCATCCTCCCGATTGAAAACAGCAGTTATGGCTCGGTCAACGAGGTCTATGACCTGATGAAAAAGTACAGCTTTCACATCGCGCGGTGCACAAGGCTGCGGATTCGCCACGATCTTCTGGTCAATCCCGGCGCTAAACTGGAAGACATAAAAGAGATCGTTTCCCATGAACAGGCGCTCGGGCAGTGCAGTGAGTTTTTGAACGGGCTTAAAGGCGTCACGATCACTCGCTGTGAAAACACGGCTAAGGCCGCGAAAATGGTTGCAGAATCCGGAAGAAAGGACATTGCGGCGATTTCTTCGCACAACTGCGCAGAGCTTTATGGACTGGAGCCGCTTAAAAGCGGCGTGCAGAACAGTGAAAACAACGACACACGGTTTATCTGCATTTCCAAGAAAATGCAGATTTTCCCCGGCGCGAACCGCATCAGCGTGATGACCGGACTTGCGCATCAGCCCGGATCGCTCAACGCGATGCTTGCGAAATTCGCTGCGCTTGGCCTCAACTTGAGCAAACTGGAGAGCCGTCCTATTGAAGGCACCGATTTCGAATTCATGTTTTATTTTGACGTCAGCGCTTCCATTGATGATCCGGAAGTGGTGCGGGTGCTTGGGGATCTTGAGCGTGAAAGCGCCCATTTCACCTTCCTCGGCGCTTATACAGAGGCTTGAACAATGGCGGAATACGGACTGCTCGGAGAAAAGCTTCCCTACAGCTTTTCTCCTGAAATTCACGCCGAATTCGGCGACTATGCATATCAGCTTTTTGAGATTGCGCCGGAAAATCTGGACAGCTTCCTTCGTGGACGCGTCTTTCAAGGACTGAACGTAACCATTCCTTACAAAAAAGCGGTCATTCCTTACTGCGATCAGCTGTCTGACGCGGCGAAAGCCATCGGTTCAGTCAACACGATCACGTTTGACGCGCAGGGCAGGATGCTGGCGGACAATACCGACTATTATGGCTTTTCCTATATGGCGCGTGCGGCCGGTGTGGAGTTTGCTCATAAAAAGGTGCTGGTGCTTGGCAGCGGCGGAACCAGCCTGACGGCGTGCGCGGCGATACGGGACGCCGGCGGCCTTCCGGTCGTCATATCCCGCGGCGGACAGGACAATTATCAGAACCTCGACCGCCACGCGGACGCAAAGGTGCTGGTCAATACGACGCCGGTCGGCACTTTCCCGAACACCGACGCAAAGCCGGTCGATCTGGCGGCTTTCCCGGCGCTTGAGGCTGTGCTGGACGTCGTGTATAATCCCGGGACGACCCGGCTGCTTTTTCAGGCAAAACGGCTTGGACTGCGCTGTTCCGGCGGCCTGCGGATGCTGGTAGCACAGGCAAAACGGGCAAGCGAGCTGTTTCAGGGAAAGGAAATACCGGACAAAGAAATCGAACGGGTCGTTGAAAAACTGCGCAGGAAGGTTACTTCGATCGTGCTCATCGGGATGCCCGGAAGCGGCAAGACTTCGGTCGGCAGGCTGGTCGCGGCGGCGCTTGGACGGGAGTTTCTTGATCTGGATGCGGAGATCGAGCGCAGGGCCGGAATGCCGATCCCCGAGATTTTTGCAAAAAAAGGGGAGGCGGCGTTCCGAAAAATGGAGTCCGCGCTCGCGCAGGAGCTGGGCAGCCGGGCGGGCATTGTACTTGCGACAGGCGGCGGCGTGGTCAAGGACCCGGATAACTATGAGCGGCTTGCGCAGAACGGGCGAATTTTCTGCCTGCGGCGCGAACTTGACAAATTGGATCGAAGCGACCGCCCCCTGTCCGGCGACGATGCGGCAATGCGGCGCATGTACGCAGAGCGGGAGCCGCTTTATCGGGCTTTTGCGGACGTAATCGTGGACAACAACGGGGCTGTGGAACAAGCGGCGCAAAAAATTGTTGAGGAGTTTCAAAACTGATCGAATGAAAAAAATCCTGATTATCAACGGACCCAACATCAATATGCTCGGCATTCGGGAACCTGCCGTCTATGGCAGACAGACATATGAGGACCTTTGCGAAATCTGCGAGAAGGCGTGCGCGGAAAGAAACTGTGTATGCGAATGCTTTCAGAGCAACCACGAAGGCGCGATCGTAGACAGAATTCAGGCCGCTTACAGCGATGGCACACAGGGCATTGTCATCAATCCCGCCGCTTACACCCACACAAGCGTGGCAATCCTGGACGCGCTCAAGGCGGTGGGTCTGCCCGCTGTTGAGGTGCATATATCGGATGTGCGTTCCCGTGAGGATTTTCGCCAGGTTTCCTATGCGCGCCTTGCCTGCTTTAAAACGATCATGGGACAAGGGCTGCATGGATATGAGCTGGCCATCGAGGCCCTTTGCAGTTTGAAACCGGAATAACAGGAAAGAAAACTGATTAAGCGGGCAGATTCTGCGAGCAGTCAAATGGCTGGGAAAAGCATCCTGCCGGCCCGCAAAGAAAATAAGGCCCGGCGGCGTTTTGAACGGTTTCACGATTGAAAAAAGCGACATAATAAATCGATAAGCGGCGGTATTTCCCTCATACCGCTGCTTTTTTATGTATTGAGGTAATTTGCCGAACAGTCAAAACATGCCTTGTGCCGATAAATTGTGAACGGTCAAAAGAAATCCTTGAGAGATGCGGAAAGAAAAAGGCTTATATTGCAGTGCAAGAAAGAATAAATTCTCATACACCAAGCAGGACATCGCCTGTTTGGCGCAATTCCTGATAAGGAGAACATGGGGATTCACTATACAGGGATTGTTATTGTCGTAGTTGCTGCACTATGGGTTATTTAAAATAAACAACGTCAATTTGAACATTCGGCGAACCGGGAAAGGGATAATAATTTTACAAATGGCAAAAATGCCCTCGGAAAGTTAGACTATGCGTTTGCAGGTTACGGGACAGGAACGCAAGAAATACAAGGATGGGTTATTCGGAACTAAAGTAGATTGCGGATAGAAAGTTCTTTGAAGTGCTCCTATCTTGTACTTAAATGGGACTGATTTTGCTTTTTGTGCAATATGCGAATTCAAACCGTTCTGGAAATACCGGGCTGTGCTGAACCGGGCGTAAAGCGAATGGGAATAGTATAAACAGTGCCGGCTCATAGCGCATATGCGCGGCACAATACGCCCGGCAAGCAGAACTGCGCGGGCTGCGGGAATTTCGGCGAGCTCGAATGGTTGTCTGAAAGTTGTATTCCCGCCGTCCGGCATGCCGGTTTTCCGTATATAAGTTAAGCGGCTCTGCTCGACTCTCTTACGCAACATGCGGGAATGAAAACAGGCGGAGTTTGCGGCCATAGTTCAGGCGGCCGTCTGAGATTGCGTGAGCCGCCGAAATAGTATATAATGAACGAAATCACGACGTCCGGGACAAGTGCCCGGTGGGGAGCCTGATACATGACCATCTGTTTTTTTTCCGCGCAATATCTGCCGACGGTCGGCGGGGTTGAGCGGTATACCTATAATCTTGCCAAGCGGGTCATCCGCCGCGGTCACCGCGCCGTTGTCGTTACCTCCGCGCTCGCGGGGCTGCCCGCGCGGGAGACCGACCCGGACGGAATCGAGATTCTGCGCCTTCCCGCATTTGGTCTGATGGGCGGACGGTTCCCGGTAGTGCGTCCCTGCGCGGAATTCCGGCGCCTGTCAAAGACGCTCTGGCAGGAAATCAGGCCTGATTTTGTGGTGGCTAACAACCTGTTTTATACCCTCTCGCTTTATGCGGCTTTTGCGGCAAAGAAAAGAAAAGTTCCGGCTCTTCTCATCAATCACGGAACACAGTACCTGATGACCGGCAATCCGGTGCTTGTCTGGATGGGCAAGGTGTATGAGCATATGCTGGCGCAGCTGATTCGCAGACGTATCGATCGTTTTTGCGCGGTTTCCGGTGCGGGAGCGGACTGGCTTTGGCAGGCGTTTGGCATAAAGGCGGACGGCATCGTCTATAACGCGGTTGATCCGGCGGAGCTTGAACAGTTGGCAGCCGGCGGCGAAAAGGACTGGCGCGGCCGGTCGGGACTGGAGAAAAATACCCCGCTTATCGGTTTCAGCGGCAGAGTGATCCCGGAAAAGGGCGCGGATAAATTATGCGATGCGATGGCTGAAATTCGAAAGGCCGTGCCCGACGCCGCGGCTATCCTTGCCGGCGACGGAAATCTGTTGGAAGCGCTGCGCGCGCGTTGCCCGCAGGGCGTTTTTCTTGCGGGAAAGGTGTCTTATGAGGACTCGCTGGCCCTGATTGCGCAAAGCGATCTGTTCTGCCTGCCCACAAGGTCTGAGGGCTTTGCGAGCACGGTTTTGGAGGCTGCCGCTTTGAAAACGCCGATCCTGACCACACCGACCGGCGGCAGCGTGGAACTGCTGCCGGACGGCGAATACGGCACGCTTATGCCGGATATGTCGGTGCAGGCGATCGTTGAGGCGTGTGTCCGTGGGCTGCGTGACACGCAATGGCGGCGGCGCGCGGCTGCGAATGCACGCGCCAGGCTTTGTGAACACTTTACCTGGGACAAAAGCACCGACACGTTGCTGGAAATGATCGGCCGCGCGTGTTGTAAAGAAGAAAAATAAATAAGGATTTGAAAACGGAATGAAGCTTTTGATTGTTATTCCCGCCTATAACGAGCAGGAAAACATCGAGCGGGTGGTCGACGGACTCCGGTCGGGCTATCCGCAGTATGATTATATTGTGGTTAACGACGGTTCAAGCGACGATACCGCCGCTATTTGCCGCAGACGCGGGTATCGCCTGATCGATCTGCCGGTCAATCTGGGATTGACCGGCGCTTTCCAGACCGGCCTGATTTATGCGGCCAGGCACGATTATGATTGTGCGATGCAGTTCGACGCGGATGGCCAGCATCTGCCGCAGTATATCGAGCCGATGCTTGCCAAACTGGAACAGGGAAATGACATTGTGATCGGTTCCCGCTTTTTAACAAAGAAAAAGCCCAAAAGCCTGCGCATGGCGGGCAGCTATCTGATCAGTTGGACGATAACCCTGATGACTGGCAGAAAAATCTGCGATCCGACAAGCGGGATGCGGCTTTTTAACCGGCCGATGGTGGAGGAGTTCGCGCAGAACCTCAACTATGCGCCCGAGCCGGATACAATCAGCTATCTGATCAAAAACGGCGCGAAGGTTGCTGAGGTTCAGGTTGAAATGGCAGAACGCATAGCGGGCAAAAGCTACCTGAATCTGGTCAGATCGATCTCCTACATGCTCAAGATGATGATTTCGATTCTGTTTGTGCAGTGGTTCCGCAAGCGGGAAAGACCGCGGAACAATGCAGTCAGACAGGATCAGGGTGAACGGGAGGAGAAGGCATGTTGAGCTGGGAGATTCGGGTGCTGCTGATCGTGGGGGCGCTGGCCACCATGGCGTTCATGTTCAGAAAGATCCGTCGGGCAAAAATCCAGATCGAGTATTCTGTTTTCTGGATCATTTTTTCAATCTGCGTGCTGCTTTTAAGTATCTTTCCGCAGATTGCTTTTTGGGCTGTGGATGTGCTTGGTATGCAGTCGCCGATCAATGTTGTCTATCTGATCATGATTTTTGTGCTCTTCATTAAGCTGTTTTCGGTTACGGCCAAGCTCAGCGAGATGGAGAGCAAATTGAGCAAACTCGCGCAGCATTTAGCAATTGAAAAAGCTGAAACTGAAACCGAGCACGGTGAGAAGGAGCCAGAAAATGAGTAAAAAATGGTTGATTGCAGTTTTGGCGTTGATGATGTGTTTCCTCTTGACTGGCTGCGATACGTCGCAGGCTTATGAGGGAGTGCTGGAACGACTGCATTCTCAGGATATCTCCCTTGCGGACAAGCTGCAAGAAAACGAAAACAGCACTGAACCTGAGCAGCCGGAAAAGGAACAGCAGACCGAAGAACAGCCCGAAACAGGGCAGGTACAGCTTTCCGAGGTGTACCCGACGTCGGTGCCGGCGCCGGAATACCTTACACTGATTTCGGAGCGCTGGGAGAATGAGAACCTGCTGACAGCTCAGTACCTGATGAGTGAGCAACAGCTTGCCAACTGGAAAAGCGGGCTGCAAAAGGCCGGTTTTTCAACCGGGGAGCCAATGAGCAATGGCGAATGGACGATCACGCTGACAACTCTGGCGCAAAGCGCGGGCAGCGCGGCGGATTATCGGGTCGTCGTTGAAATGAGCAGGACCGTGCAGCCTGTATGGCCGTCGGAATTTTCCATGTTCCCCGCCTTTGAGGGACAGGGCACACTGTCAACCGAAGTTTCGCAGGACGGCGGCGCTTCCATGATGCTGCTTGTCAGCGAAGGGGAAAGCCGCGAGGCATACAATGACTATCTGCTTTTGCTGAAGCAGAGCGGGTTCGAAAACCGGGGCTATGGACTTTATGTAAAAAGCGAAGCTGACCGGGAGCTGGAAGTCGATACGGACGGTGCATGGCAGGAGGAAAACGTACTGCGGCTTCGGTTCTATATCCGGCCGCTCAGATAAAAAGGCAGTATTTTGAGCAAATAAAACGGACTGAGGAACAGGGAAAATGGATAAGGGGTCAAAGCCCGTGCCCGAGTGGGCAAATAAAAATCAGCTCATAAAACTTGGGTACAAAACGGTGCGGATGCTCAAAAATGAGGGGCTGAAGCAGACGGTTTTTGCCGCAAAATATGTCACGCGGCGGTACTTTAAACTCAAAGAACTGAAAAAGGAATTTTATCTCACGCCGGATAAGCGGGCCGCACAGGAGAGCGCGGTATTTCCGCTGATGCCGAAAATCAGCCTGATCGTGCCGCTGTATAACACGCCGGACAGGTTTTTGCGCGAATTGCTGGACGCGATCGAGGCGCAGAGCTACAAGAACTGGCAGCTCTGTCTTGCGGACGGCAGCGATGAGGCGCATGAGGACGTTGGGCGGACAGTCGCGGAATATGCCGTGAAAGATTCGCGCATCCTCTATAAAAAGCTCGCGCAGAATATGGGAATATCGGGCAACACAAACGCGGCGCTGGAACTGGCGGACGGCGACTATGTCGCGCTGGTGGACCATGACGACCTGATCGCTGAAGGCGCGCTGTATGAGGTTGTGGAGGCGCTGAACAAGACCGGCGCGGACTTTTTGTATACCGATGAGGCGACCTTTGTCAACAAACCCTCGGACAGCCGGTCAATGCATTTCAAACCCTGTTTTTCGCCAGATTATCTGCGCGGGTGCAACTATATCTGCCATCTTTCGGTTATCCGGCGCAGCCTGCTGGAAAAGGTGGGAAATTATAACAGCGAATTTGACGGCGCACAGGATTTTGACTTTACCCTTCGGGTGAGCGAGTGCGCGCAGAAGATCTACCATCTTGCGCGCCCGCTCTATTACTGGAGAATCCATGCGGGTTCGACCGCGAGCGACATCTCTGCAAAGCCGGAGGCGTGGGATGCCGGCCGCCGCGCGGTGCAGGCGCATCTGGACCGCATTGGTTTGCCAGGAAAGGCGGAACTGTCCAAGGCAATCCCGATGGTTCGGGTTGTGTATGAAATTCAGAATAACCCCCTGGTTTCCATTATTATTCCGAGCTGCGATCATTCGGATATTCTGCGCCGTTGTATTGAGTCAATTGAGCGGCTCAGCACCTATTCGAATTACGAGATTCTTGTCTGTGAGAATAACAGCAAGCAGCCGCAGACTTTTTCCTATTATGAAGAACTGGAAAAGGACCCGCGTGTGCGGATTGTAAAATGGCCGCGTGAATTCAACTATTCGGCAATCAACAATTTTGCGCGCGGATTTGTGAAAGGGGAGCATCTGCTGTTCCTGAACAATGATATCGAAGTGATTACCCCGCAGTGGATAGAGGAAATGCTGATGTTTACCCAGCGGCAGGATGTCGGCGCGTGCGGCATCAAGCTGCTGTACCCCAACGACACGGTGCAGCATGGCGGTATTGCCATGGGCGTCTGCGGCAGCGCGGCCAATATCTGCCCGCTGTTTCCGCGCGAACATGAGGGATATATGAGCCGCCTTGCAATTGCTAGCAATATGTCCGCCTGCACGGCTGCATGTCTGATGGTGCGCGCGGACGCTTTTGATGCGGTGGGCGGGTTTGATGAAACCCTCGCGGTGTCCTTCAATGATGTTGACCTTTGCCTGAAATTGCGTGACAAAGGCTATCTGATCGTGTTTAATCCGGTGGCTGAGTGCTATCACCACGAAAGCAGGTCCCGCGGATATGACCGGCACGGGGAGAAAAAGGCGCGCATGGAGCGGGAAAAGGAAATCCTTCGCAGCAAATGGCCGGCTTATTATGAAGAGGAGCCGGGTGACCCGTACTATAACCGCAATTTCGGCAAAAACAGTATCAGCTACGACGCCTGAACCGGCAAGAAGCTGAATACACGTATAGGATTGTAAAAAACAGTGTGTAAAACCGGCTGCTTTTAAGTGATGGACGCTTAAATAGCAGCCGGTTTTCTGTTTTTTCAGGATAAAATGAGACGTGCATCAGTTTGGTGATTGGAAAATAAAGAAGCTTTGCCTCGTGCTTTGAGAAAGGGGAAAAAATAAGAGAGGTTTACTTATAACATAGAGGTTAATTTGTTGTACAAGCGCCCGTTTGCGGGCGGTGCGGCAAGGAAAGCAAGCGGCAGATCTTTCATGCCTCTTGAGAGACTTGCCGGCGCAATGCCTTTCCGGAACTTGTTCAAGCCCCGGCTAAGCCGGAGGTCCTGTCTTAACCGCGCTGCGTTTGTCGGACAGGTTTGATTTTTAAAGGCGGAATATGTATAATAAAAACGATAATGCCAAGAATCTAGTGGGATGTATATGAGAGAATCGAAGCAGGGCTTTATACAGCGTAACCGCCGGCTGCTTTTACTGCTGCTGGACGTTGCGTGCATAACGGCGGCCTACCTCATTACCTGGATAATGATTTCGGGACGCGCGTCGCTGACAGAATACCGCAGCTTGCTTTTTTCAAGCTGTGTTCTTTTTGTACTGTGTTTTGTAATCGTCTATGTCATGATGGGCATGTATGACAGCCTGTGGCGATACGCCGAGATCTATGAGTTTTTCCGCTGCGCGCTTGCGTCGGTGCTCGCGATCGCGGCGTTTTTGATCATTACGCTGTTCATCTATCAGGAGCGCCGCATCCCGATTTCGGTCTATCTGATGTCCTCGATTTTCGCGGTTTCCATCACGCTGTATACCCGTTTGACCTACCGCATGTTTCGCAATACGACCATCACCAATGCCGGCCGCCAGCGCCGCCGCGTGCTGGTTGTCGGGGCGGGGGACGCCGCTTCCATGCTGATGCACGAGATTTTCCGGGACAGCGAGACCGATTACAATATCGTCTGTGTTGTGGACGACAACCGCCAGAAGGTTGGCCGGACCATCATGGGTATCAAGATCATGGGAACAACCGAGGATATCCCAACCCTCGTTGCCCAGTGCGACATCGACACCATCCTCATTGCCATCCCGGCGGCGGATGAGGCGAATAAACGCCGGATTCTTGAAATCTGTTCACGCACGGCATGCAACATGCGAATGCTGCCGGATATCGCCAAACTGATCAACGACGGCAAGGACCTGCTTACCCGGGTGCGGGAAGTGAAGGTTGAGGATCTGCTTGGGCGGGATACGGTCGATCTTGAGAGCGCGCGCTGCACCCATACGACCGGCAAGGTCGTCATGGTCACCGGCGGCGGCGGCTCGATCGGCAGCGAGCTGTGTGAGCAGGTTGCCGCGAGCCGTCCCAAAAAGCTGATTATTGTTGATGTTTATGAAAACAGCGCCTATGACGTGCAGCAAAAGCTGATCCGTCAATATGGCGATGGCCTTGACCTGGATGTCCGCATCGCATCGGTGCGGGACAGCAAAAAGATGGACGCGCTGTTTGAGGAACTGCGCCCGCAGGTCGTTTTTCACGCCGCCGCGCACAAGCATGTGCCGCTCATGGAGACAAGCCCGGAGGAAGCGGTCAAAAATAACGTCTGCGGCACCTGGAACCTTGCGCGCAGCGCAGACAAATACGGTACCGAAACCTTCGTGCTCATCTCGACGGACAAAGCGGTCAATCCGACAAGCATTATGGGCGCGACCAAGCGGATCTGCGAGATGATTATTCAGGCAATGGCCAAAACCAGCAAGACGCGTTTTGTCGCTGTCCGCTTCGGCAATGTGCTCGGTTCCAACGGCTCGGTCATCCCGCTGTTCAAAGAACAGATCGCGGCGGGCGGCCCGGTTACGGTTACCCATCCGGACATTGTACGCTATTTTATGACGATTTCCGAGGCGGTCAGTCTGGTGATCAGCGCGAGCGCCATTGCAAAGGGCGGCGAAATTTTCGTGCTGGACATGGGCCATCAGGTCCGCATTCTGGACCTTGCGGAAAACCTGATCCGGCTCGCGGGCTTTTTGCCTTACCGCGATATCCCGATCGTCTTTACCGGGCTGCGCCCCGGGGAGAAGCTTTATGAGGAACTGATGCTTTCCGAAGAGGGCGTGACCGATACCGGCGTCAACAAGATCTTTATCGGCAACCCCGGCGACATTGACAAGGACAGCTTTTTTGAACAGCTTGCGGCGCTCAAGGTGCTGGCTTATGACAATGAACGGGAAAAGGTCGTGAGGATGGTCATCGACATGGTGCCGACTTTTAAGCATGAAGAACACGCCGCCAAAACTGCGGTTTCCTGAGCGCGGCTGTCCGGCGCTTTTGCTGTGAGGAAAGTGAGGAACAGAAAATGAAAGTGCCTTTTTCGCCTCCCGACATGTCCGAACTTGAGGCAAAGTATGCAAGCGAAGCCATCCTGTCCGGATGGATCACTACAGGACCCAAAACCAAAGAATTTGAACGCAAAATCGCGGAATACTGCGGGGCAAAACGCGCTGCCTGTCTGAATTCCGCGACGGCTGCGATGGAACTTGCGCTGCGGATGCTGGATATCGGACCCGGCGACGAGGTCATCACCTGCGCTTACACCTATACCGCTTCGGCAAGCGTAATTGACCATGTCGGGGCGAAAATCGTGATGGTCGACTGTCTGCCCGGTCATCCGCATATTGACCCTGCGGCCGTTGAGCGTGCGATCACGCCGCGCACAAAAGCCATTATTCCGATCGACATCGGCGGCGTACCGGCGGATTATGACAGCCTTTTTGCCGCCATTGAGTGCAAACGCGCGCTGTTTTCTCCCTCAGACAATCCGATCCAGAAGGGTCTCGGACGGATTGCGGTCGTGCAGGACGCTGCGCATTCCTTTGGAGCGCTGTATCACGGGAAAAGTGTCGCGCTGTGCGGTGATTTCTGCTGTTTTTCCTTCCACGCGGTCAAGAACCTGACCACCGCCGAAGGCGGCGCGGTCGTTTTTGGCGACGTCGGCGGGGTACCCTGCGAGGAAATCTATAACCGGCTGATGCTCTGGTCACTGCACGGACAGAATAAGGACGCGCTTGCCAAGACCAGGCTTGGCGCGTGGGAATACGACATTATCTATCCCGCCTTCAAATGCAATATGACCGACATTATGGCGGGAATCGGCCTTGCGCAGCTTGAGCGGTATGAAGGGATGCTCGCGCGCCGCCGCGAGATGGTTGCGCGCTATAATGCCCACTTTGAGGGCACCGCGGTCCGGCCGATGGCACATACCGGCGCGGATTTTGAGGGATCGCACCATCTGTATATTGTACAGGTTGACGGAATCGATCTTGCGCAGCGCAACGATCTGATCGTAAAGCTTGCCGAGCAGGAGGTCAGTGCAAACGTCCACTATAAGCCGCTGCCGATGATGACTGCATACAAAAAAATGGGCTTTGACATTGCGGATTATCCCAATGCCTATGACTATTTTACGAGGGAGATCACCCTGCCGCTGCACACCTGTTTAAGCGACGAACAGATTGATTTTACTGCGAAAACCCTGCTCGATGCGCTCGCGCAGGTCAAAAAGGATAAATGATGCGATTTGAACAGCTGCCCGAGCGGATGCAAAACGACCGCGTGCGGGAATATTACGACCTTCTTTGCCATAAAAAAGCGGCGCTCGCCTGCAAGCGGGCGTTTGACCTGTGCGTGAGCGGGGTTATGCTTCTGCTGCTCAGCCCGCTGTTCGCCTATATTGCGCTGCGCATCAAGCTGGACAGTCCCGGACCGGTGTTTTTCCGTCAGGTGCGGTATACGACCGGGATGCGCCCTTTTCGCATCTTCAAGTTCCGTTCCATGGTCGACCGCGCCGATAAACAGGGTCCGCTGGTCACTGTGAACCGCGATGACCGGATCACAAAGGTGGGGGAATGGCTGCGGCGGACCCGTCTGGATGAAATCCCCCAGCTGCTCAATGTTTTTGCCGGGCAGATGTCCTTTGTCGGCACACGGCCGGAAGTTGGGAAATATGTCGAGCGCTATACCGACGAGATGCTGGCAACCCTGCTGATGCCTGCCGGGGTGACCTCTCTTGCCAGCATAAAGTTTAAAGACGAGGCGGCCATGCTTGCCAGTGCACAGGACGCCGACGAGGTTTATGTCAACGAGATTCTGCCGCTCAAAATGCGGTACAATCTTGATTATATTCGCAATTTCGGCTTTCTCAGCGACATCAGGCTGATGCTGTCGACTGTTAAAGCGGTCAGTGAGGACGAGTGATGGGAAAATTTAAATTTACCGATACCGGTATCGAGGGGATGTTCCTTGTTGAGCCGACCGTGTTCGGAGACGACCGCGGTTACTTCATGGAAACCTACAACGAGGCGGAATTTCGGGAAAACGGGCATTTGCTGAATTTTGTGCAGGACAATCAGTCCAAATCCCGCCGCGGCGTGCTGCGTGGCCTGCATCTGCAGGTGAACCACCCGCAGGGCAAGCTGGTGCGGGTCATCAGCGGCGAGGTGTTCGACGTCGGGGTCGATCTCAGAAAGGGAAGCCCGACGCTTGGAAAGTGGTTCGGCGCAGTGCTTTCGGCGGAAAACAAAAAGCAGCTGTTTATCCCGGAGGGGTTTGCGCACGGCTTTGTCGTGCTCAGCGACACGGCGGAATTTGTTTATAAATGCACGAGACTGTACGACCCGACCGATGAATTGGGCATCCGTTATGATGACCCGGATATCGCGGTTGCCTGGCCTGATCCGGGCGCGCCGATTCTGCTTTCGGAAAAGGACAAGGTTCAGCCCAGCTTTAAAGAGGTTTGTGCTAAACTTGGACTGTAAGCGCTTTGCAAACCAGGCTTTTGGGAAATACCCGGCAAGGGTTGCTCATTATTGTGAAATGGTTTTCGGCCTTACGAGCCGAAAGGACGGAAAATCAGGACGCTGCTCTGCGTTTTCCGCAATTTTTGAAAAAACGGCTGACGATGCAAAAGCGCAGCTGCACAGCGGCAGTTGTCGGGATACCGAAAACTATGCGGTGCGGCAGATGTGAGCGGCAGCAAAGCCGGCGGTGCCTTTTAGGCTTGAAATTTGCAAGGGCGGGAAAATCTCAGTTAAAACAGGCCGCGAGGACGTGAATCTGCCCGCAGAACGGCACAAGGGGGATGAAGGCATGGAAGGGACAGTTGTTGGAATATCGCTGCTTATCCTTGTGGTGGCGGCTGTGCTCTATCTTTTTTACCGGCTTGTAAAAGCCGCGGTAAAAAGCGGGGTGCGCGAGGTGCTCGCCGAACTTGAGCGGGAGAAAAAAGCGCCGCCCGAAAACGAGGAAAAGCAGCCATAAAAGGGCGCAAATGATCGGGGCTGCATACAAAGAGAATTTTGAAAGAGCGAAGAATTTCATAGTTTTTCGATGCGTCGTCAGGCTCCGGCGCGGCGGTTCGTTTGCCGAAACCGGGTAGAATGAGACGATACAGATTCGGTAAAAGACATAAACGCAGTGATATGCCCATGAGGTTCAAGGACAACGGGAAATTTATAAAAGCCGAATAACCGGACGGTTATGTGAAATCTGAAGCTTTCCGTTGAGCGGACCCTTGCGGGGAAAAACGGGAATTTCAAAGATGCGGACAGGATAGATAAAAAGTTTTAGTCATGTTTACGAAATGAAAATAAAACATATAGAGGTAAATAAAATGCTGGTACAGGGAATTGATAAAAAAGTAGGCCCGGAATTTGACGGAAAGGTGCTGCTGATCACCGGCGGAACCGGTTCTTTCGGCAACGCGGTGCTGCGCCGCTTTCTGGACAGCGGACTTCGGGAAATCCGCATTTTCTCACGCGATGAGAAAAAACAGGACGAGATGCGCCACAAGCTGCAAAATGACAAGGTGAAATTCTATATCGGCGATGTGCGCGACTATGAGAGCATCAACCAGGCGATGGTCGGCGTGGACTATGTCTTCCATGCAGCCGCGCTCAAGCAGGTGCCGAGCTGCGAGTTCTACCCGATGGAAGCGGTGCGTACCAACGTGCACGGTACCGACAACGCAATCCGCGCGGCGTATCACAACGGGGTAAAGCGGTTTGTCCTGCTGTCTACCGACAAGGCGGTTTATCCGATCAACACGATGGGCATGACCAAGGCGGTTGCGGAAAAAGTGGTGCGCGCTTATGCCCGCACCATCCCGGAAGGCGGCACGGTGTTTAACATTACCCGTTATGGCAATGTCATGGCGTCGCGCGGTTCGGTGATTCCGCTGTTTGTCGATCAGATCAAGGCGGGCAGGGATATTACGGTAACCGATCCCGAAATGACCCGTTTCCTCATGTCGCTGGACGAGGCGGTTGATCTTGTGCTTTATGCCTTCCTCAACGGGCGGCAGGGAGAGACCTTTATCCCGACCGCACCCGCGAGCACGATCAAGGATCTGGGTGAGGCGATCATCGAGCTGTTCGATCCTGAGCGCAAAAGCAAGGTGCGCATCATCGGCACCCGTCACGGCGAGAAAAAACACGAGACCCTCATCAATCGTGAGGAACTTGTGCATGCCGAGCGCATTGAGAATTTTTACCGCATTTTCAACGATACGCGCGACCTGAACTATGATAAATATACTTCCTCGGGCAACGAGGATGTGACCGAACTGCACGACTACACCTCCAATCAGGAACTGCTGGACGTGGAGGGAATCAAAAAGCTGCTGCTCACGCTTCCGTATATTCAGGCGCAGCTGGAAGAAACCGACGCGCACGATAAGGGGCTTGTCTGATGAAAAAGGTTCTGATTACCGGCGCGAAGGGATTTGTGGGGCGTAACCTGACCGCTGAGCTTGCAAAATGCCCCGAGGAATATGAACTGCTGCTCGCCGACATCGACACACCGCAAAGCGAGCTGTTTGAAGGATTGAAAAACTGCGACTTTGTCGTCCATCTCGCCGGGGTGAACCGGCCGAAGGACGACAGTGAGTTTACGACCGGCAACGCGAATTTCACCGTGTTTGTGCTGGAAAAGCTGGAGGAATTCGGCAATCTTGTGCCGGTCGCGATCACCTCTTCCATCCAGTCCGACCTGGACAACGCCTATGGGCGCAGCAAGGCGGCGGCAGAGGCGGCGGTGCTGGAATACGGCAAAAAAAACAACACGCCGGTTTATGTCTGGAAACTGCCGAACGTCTTCGGAAAATGGTGCCGGCCGAACTATAACAGCGCGGTTGCGACCTTCTGTTACAATATCGCGCATGATCTGCCCATCCAGGTGAACGCACCCGATCGGGTGATGACCCTGATTTATATTGACGACCTCCTCGCGCTGCTGCGCGGCGCGATCGACGGAAAAATCACTCCGGAAGAAAACGGCTATTGCAGCTGCCCGGTGACCTATTCCTGCACGCTGCAATACATCCCTGACAAGCTCTATGAGTTCCGGGAAAGCCGCCGCAATCTCGTTATGCCTCCGCTTAAATACGGGCTGGATAAAGCGCTGTATTCCACTTTCCTGAGCTATTATGACGAGGATGCCTTTGCGTATGAGCTGAAGGCAAACAGCGATCCGCGCGGAATCTTCGCCGAGATTTTCAAAACCGAGTCGGGCGGTCAGTGGAGCGTCTCAACGACTGCGCCGGGGATCACCCGCGGAAATCACTGGCACCACACAAAGGTCGAAAAATTCGTCGTGGTCTCCGGCGAGGCCTCGATCAAGTTCCGCCGCGTTGATGACGACCATGTCATCGAATATAAGGTCAGCGGGGAAAAACCGACCGTAGTTGATATCCCGGTCGGATATACGCACAGTATTACCAACATTTCACCGGACAAGACGCTCGTGACCATGATCTGGGCAAACGAGCTTTTTGACCCTGAGCATCCGGACACCTACTATCTTGAAGTTTAAGCTCTGTGCCGTGCCAGGCTCCGGCCATGCTGCCGGAAAGAATATGTATGGAGGAAATTCATGCCGAAATCCAGTTTAAAGGTCATGACCATTATCGGAACCCGGCCGGAAATCATCCGGCTGTCCGAGGTAATGAAGTGTTGCGACCGCTATTTTAACCATATTATCGTCCACACCGGACAGAATTACGACTACACCCTCAACAAGGTGTTTTTCGAGGATTTGCAGCTGCGCGAGCCGGACTATTATCTGGACGCGGTCGGCGCGAATCTCGGCGAGACGATGGGAAACATCATCGCCAAGAGCTATGAAGTGTTGGAAAAGGAGCGCCCGGACGCGCTGCTCATACTGGGCGACACCAACTCGGCCCTTGCCGCGATCGGTGCAAAACGGTTGAAAATTCCCATTTTCCACATGGAGGCCGGAAACCGCTGCTTTGACCAGAATGTGCCGGAGGAGACCAACCGCCGCATTGTCGATCATATCAGCGACATTAACCTGCCCTATACGGAGCACAGCCGCCGCTATCTCATCAGCGAAGGCGTCCGCAAGGAACATATCTATGTGACCGGTTCGCCCATCCGCGAGGTGATTGTGCGCAACAAAGAGCGCATCGAGCAAAGCCGCGTGCTGGAGGAACTGGGACTTGAGAAGGGAAAATACTTCCTGGTTTCCGCGCACCGCGAGGAAAACGTCGACATCGAAGAGCATTTCTACAGCCTCATGAACGCGATCAACAAGGTCGCCGAGACCTATGATATGCCGGTGATCTATTCGACCCATCCCCGCTCGCTCAAGCGGATTCAGGACCGCGGTTTTGTTTTCCATAAAAACGTTCGCAACATGAAGCCGTTTGGCTATATGGATTACAACAAGCTGCAGGAAAATGCCTATTGCGTGCTTTCCGACAGCGGCACCCTCAGCGAGGAGAGCGCCATGCTCGGATTCCCCGGCGTCTTGATCCGTACCTCGACCGAGCGGCCGGAAGTGCTGGATAAAGGCACGGTAGTGATCGGCGGCATCGACGAGCGCAGCGTTATCGACGCGGTGAACCTCTGCGTCGCGATGTTTGAAAACGGCGAGCCGGTTGCGGCGGTGCCGGATTACGAGGATATCAACGTCTCGGTCAAGGTCGTCAAGATCATCGAGAGTTATGTCAAGATCATCAATGAGGTTGTCTGGAAAAAACGCTGAATGAAGATTCTGGTTGTCTCACAATATTACTGGCCCGAGCCGTTTCGTATAACCGACATCTGTGAGTGGCTGGTTTCCCGTGGGCATGAGGTGGATGTGCTGACCAGCGTGCCAAACGTTCCGCAGGGAAAGTTTTATGAAGGTTACGGCTGGTTCCGGCACGGGGAAAAACAGCATAAAGGGGTTGGCATCGAGCGGGTGGACGTCATCCAGCGCGGCCGGGACAAGCCGGTCAGGCTCGCGCTCAACTGCGCCTCTTTCGCGTTTAATGCGCTGTTTCATCTGCACAAGTTCCGCAAAAAAGGCTATGACGCGGTTTTTAATTTCAATAATTCCCCCGTCTCGTCGATCTATCCCGCAAAAGTGTTCGCACGCCGGGAAAAAATTCCCTATCTTGTATTTGTGCTGGACATCTGGCCGGACTCGATGTATTTCCTGCTCGGAATGCCGGTGAGCGGGCCGCAGACCCTGTTTCGGCGGATAAGCTTCCAAATCAGCCGCTGGCTGTATGCCGGGGCGCAGACCCTGCTTATCAGTTCCAAAGGGATGGAAGAAAAGCTGCGCTCGATGGGACTGAAAAACCGCATCGAGTATTTCCCCAACTACGCGGAGCCGCAGCCCACGGCGGAGAATCTGCCGGCCGTCAGCCGGGAAGATCTGGGGTTGAATGCACAGGACACGGTGATCGGCTTTGCGGGGAATGTCGGCAAGGCCCAGGGCCTGGATCAGGTGGTGGAGGCGGCGGCAAGGCTGCGCACAAAGAGCGGGGTGCGCTTCCTGATCGTGGGAGACGGACCGGAACTTCTGAATCTTAAAGCGCTGTGCGAAAAACTCGGCGTTTCGGATCGCTTTGTGTTTACCGGTTGGGTGAACGGTGCGGCGGTTGCGGGATATATGGCGCTGTGCGACGTGATGCTTGCCTGCCTGAAAGACAATGAGGTGCTTAATCTGGTGCTGCCGGCAAAGGTGCAGACCTATATGAACGCCGCAAAACCCGTTCTCGCTTTCATGAACGGTGTGGGCGCGCAGACTGTTCGCGAGGCAGACTGCGGGTTTGTCGCAAAAGCCGGCGACGTCGATTCTCTTTGCGAGGCGCTTGCGGAAATCTCCGGCGCCGGCAGGGAAGAACTTGTCCGCAAGGGCGAGAATGCCCGGCGCTACTGTGAGCAGCATTTTGATCGTGAAAAGGTGCTGGAAAGCCTGGAGGTATATCTGCATCAGGCTGTCGAAGCCTACTCTCCAAAGAAATAGGGCTTTTTACATAGTGCAGTGCACCGGCGCCGGCCGGGAAAGCGGCTGCCGACAAAAAACTTTCGTCAGAATCGAAAATGGATGGCGATGTCCCGCGGAAATTGCAAAATGAAGCTTTGCCGGATTTTGGGCCGTCTGCGCGCACACGCGCAGGAAAGGCTCGCCGTAGCCCTTTTTCACTTCCATGCCGCTGTTTTCGGTGCAGTCCAGAGTTCAAAGCCTCAGCGCGCCTGTGCGCAGCGTCGACTTTCAGCGGCGCAGGTGTGCAGTGAAACACATACCCAGAGGTAATGCCAAGTATGGATAAAAGAGTACTGATCATCATTCCCGCCTATAATGAAGAGGCGTGCATAAAGTCGGTTGTAGAGGAACTGCGGGCAATCTGTCCGGAATATGACTATGTCGTTGTCAACGACTGCTCGACCGACGGTACGCTGGATGTTCTGCGGGAAAATCATTTCAATTATATTAACTTACCCTGCAATCTCGGTATCGGCGGCAACGTGCAGACAGGTTACCGCTATGCTTTGGAAAACGGCTATGACATCGCGGTCCAGATGGACGGCGACGGACAGCATATGCCGGAATATCTGCCCGCAATCGTGGAAAAGGTCGCGAACGGGGAGTGCGATATGTGCATCGGTTCGCGCTTTATCGAAAAGCAGGGATTTCAGACCTCATTTATGCGGCGCTTTGGAATCAATTTTCTCAAAACGCTGCTGCGGCTGACCTGCGGAGTCAGGGTTAGCGATGTTACCAGCGGATTCCGCGCCTGCAACCGCAGCCTGATCGAGTTCTTTGCCGATAATTACGCGCAGGATTATCCTGAACCCGAAGCGATCATGACAGCAACTATGGCGGGGTTCCGCGTGGGAGAAGCGCCGGCCGTCATGCGTGAACGAACGACGGGCGTTTCTTCCATCAGCCCGATTAAATCGGCGTATTACATGTTAAAGGTCTCGCTTGCAATTCTGCTTGCGCGCTTTACGGTCAAAAGGAGGAAGCATTGATGGATACGACATTGCGCATCTTTCTGGGCGTTGGCGTGCTGTTTTATTACGTCATGCTGTTCTTTATGCTCAAAAAGGGCAGGCTTATTCTGAAATACGCGCTTCTCTGGCTGCTTGCCGGACTGGCGCTCGCGATTTTCCTGATCCGTCCTGAAGTGCTGTACAAAACCTCAGACCTGATCGGCGTCTCCAATCCGGTCAATGCGGTATTTCTGCTTTTTGCGGGAATTACCCTTCTGCTTGTGCTTTCGCTGACCTCCATCGTGTCTCAGTTTAATAAAACCAACCGGCAGACAATTCAAAAAATGGCGCTGTTGGAAAAAAGACTGCGCGATCTTGAAGACAAACAGGAGGCGCGTGACGGGCAGGAATCGGAAAAAAAGCCGGGGGAGCAGACGTTCGGATAAAGACATTTTAATACGAAAGCAAAAAGCGCTGACAGCAGCGCTTTTTCTTTTGTCGGCTTTTGCGTTTTAAGGAAAGTAGCGGCTGGGCCAAAAGAGTAAAAAACGTTTGCTTCGAACACCGGGCGCAGTAAAGTTGTTAAACGTCCGAGAAAAAAGACAAGACAAAAGTTTTTTTTCTTAAGGAACTCGCCGTTCGTGTGACTTTCAGAATCGCTTAATTGCACGGCTTATCCGGGGTAATGACTGCCGGCTTTTATGCGCAGAGGGAATCCGGGGATGAGGCGCGAAAGAGAAAAAAGTTTTGCTTGAACACCGGGGAAAGCGGGAAACCGACAGCTCTGTCAAATCTGCGAAAAAACGGGATAGAGAAGCGGAAAGATTTTATTGGCGGCGTGTTAAATGCTCGGTGCGTTTGTTGAGCAAGGCCATCGCTGTAAACAGCGCCGCGACCCAGAAAGGAAAGACGGATTCCGGCAAAAAGCGGGTCATCCAACCCCAGATGGGCGGCATAAGGCAGCTGCCCAGGTAAGCGCCTGCCATCTGCATGCCGATTACAGTCTGGGAAAGGCGAGCCCCGAAACGGGCGGGAGTTGCATGGATAACGCTGGGATATATGGGTGCGCAGCCAAGCCCGATAACCGCGAATCCTATACACGCGCCTGTTGGGGTCGATGAGATAATCAGAAGCAGTATGCCGAGCGCCAACACCAACTGACCGAGCCGAATCATCTTATGGTCCGGGAATTTGAAAGTCAAAAACCCGCTGAGTGCGCGGCCTGTGGTGATTCCCAGATAAAACAGACCCGCGAACGCGGCGGCCTGCTCGGCTAAAACCGCATGGCTAAGCACGAGAAAGCTGCTGGCCCACAAGCCGACAGTGGATTCCAGCGCGCAGTAACAGAAAAAAGCGCCCAAAGCCGGTTTTACACCTGGAATACGCAGCGCTTCAGCATTTCCGGGTGGGGATTCAGGGACGGCGGCAAAATCCCTGGTTGACGAATTTGAGTTGGCAGGTGATTGCGCAGGGCGGCGCCAAAGCGGCAGACTGATAAAAAGAAAAAGGGACAGGACAATTTGCATCAGAGCGATCCAACGATACCCTGCCGGCCATCCGCGGCCGCCTGCAAGCGCCTGCGCCATGATGACCGGTCCAACAGAGGCGCCAACGCCCCACATACAGTGAAGCCAGCTCATGTGGCGGCTGGAATAATGCAGCGCGACATAGTTGTTTAACGCGGCATCGACACCTCCGGCGCCAAGTCCGTAAGGAATTGCCCACAGACAGAGTGAAAAAAATTCCCGACTTTGGGAAAAACCAAAAAGCGCGGCCGCGGTGCAGGCAACACTTAGCGCGGTGACCTTTCCCGGCCCGAAACGGCGGGTGACGCGTTCGCTTTGCAGGCTGGAAAAGATGGTGCCTGCGGAGATAATTGCACTGATTATGCCGGCAAAGGAGACCGGAACATGCAGCGTTGGATAGATGGAAGGCCACGCGCTGCCAAGCAGAGAATCAGGCAGCCCCAGGCTGATAAAAGATAAATAAATAACCACCAGCAGCAGATGGGTCATAACATGCCTCGCGTTATAAAGAGATGGGCAGATTATATCACAGAAAAAATACCGGTGTAAACGGGCCGATTCAGGCAGAACTACGGTCTTTTCTTGCAGTTGAGAAAACAGTATTTGACATTTGCCTCTTTATTTTTATATAATAAAGCTTGGTTTGGTTATAGGGTAACAGGCGCGCACGCAAACCGGCGGACGCGGCTGCATTAATGAAACGGAGATTGACTATGATTAGAGCGATTGTCGGAGCAAACTGGGGCGACGAAGGAAAGGGCAAGCTGACGGATTCTCTTGCCGAAAACGCCGATATTGTAATCCGCTTTCAGGGCGGCAGTAATGCAGGACACACGATCCTGAACAAATACGGCAAATTCGCGATGCATCAGCTTCCTTCCGGCGTTTTTACCGAGCACATTACCAATGTCATCGGCAACGGTGTTGCACTGTCGGTTGAAAACTTCAAGGCCGAGCTGGATATGCTGATTGAACGGGGCGTTCCTGCACCGAAGATCATGGTGTCTGACCGGGTGCAGATTGTCATGCCTTATCACAAGCTGCTGGATACCTATGAGGAAGAGCGGCTTGCGGGTAAGAGCTTTGGGTCGACTCGCTCCGGCATTGCGCCGTTTTACTCGGACAAATACAGCAAAATCGGATTTCAGGTCAATGAACTCTACGAGGACGATGAATATCTGCGCGAAAAGGTTGAGCGGGTATGCGAAATCAAAAACACCCTGATTGTCAACCTTTACCACAAGCCCGCGCTTGTCCCGGATGAGATTTACGCAAAACTGATGGAGTATCGTGAGATCCTTCGCCCGTATGTTGCGGACACCTTCCGCTTCCTGTACGATGCGAACAAGGCCGGAAAGAGCATTCTGCTGGAAGGACAGCTCGGCGCCCTTAAAGATATTGATTTCGGAATTTATCCGATGGTTACTTCCTCTAACACGATCGCGGCGTATGGCGCGGTTGGCGCTGGTCTGCCTTCGGGAGACATCACCGACGTGATTGCAGTGGTTAAAGCATATTCCAGCGCCGTGGGTGCGGGAGAATTTGTCAGCGAAATCTTCGGCGAGGAAGCGCAGGAACTGCGCGAACGCGGCGGAGACGGCGGCGAGTACGGTGCGACAACCGGGCGTCCGCGCCGCATGGGCTGGCTGGATCTGGTTGCGAGCCGGTACGGGGTGCGGGTACAAAGCGCGACCCAGGTAGCGTTTACCGTGTTGGATGCGCTTTCCTATCTTGACGAAATTCCCGTTTGTGTCGGCTATGAGATCGACGGCGAGGTAACCAAGCACTTCCCGACAACCGCGAAGCTTAAACGTGCAAAAGCTGTGCTGAAGGTGCTGCCCGGCTGGAAAACAGATATCCGCGGAATTCGCAAATTTGAGGATCTTCCCAAGGCTTGCCAGGACTACGTTCTGTTTGCAGAAGAATTCATCGGTGTTCCGTTCAAAATTATCAGCAACGGCCCGCGCCGCGAGGATATTATTTATCGCTAAGAATCTTTACAAAATTTCCAATAAAAAGACGGACACTGCGGTGTCCGTCTTTTTTATTAAACTTATCAGCCAC
>CALWZE010000012.1 GCA_944385925.1 uncultured Clostridia bacterium | reverse complement strand
CGGCCCGCCGCGCGGTGGCGTAGTTCTCGGTATCCAGGCGGATCTCGCGCTGGCTGACAATGCTTCTCTTATGCTTGTGGATGAACTCGACCGGGTCTTCGAGGGTGATGATGTGGCAGTTGCGCTCGGTGTTGATGCGGTCGATCAGGCAGGCGAGGGTGGTCGATTTTCCGGAACTCGCGGTTCCCGTGATCAGCACGAAGCCCTTTTGAATTTCCGCAAGACGCATGACCTGCGGCGGGATATTGAGCGCGGCGGGATCGGGCAGATCAAACCGGACCGTGCGGATAACCGCCGCGGGCGAATTGCGCTGACGGTAAGCGTTGACCCGGAAGCGGCCGACGCCGGGCAGAGAAAGCGAAAAGTCGCAGTCCCCCGTCGTGTAAAACTGGTCCCGTTCCCGCCGGTCGGTGAAGCTGAAAATCTGGTCGATCAGCGCGTGGGTGTCCTCCAGTGTGAGCCGCCGGTCATCCATGGGCAGAATCTCGCCGTTGACACGCAGCGAAACCGGCTGGTTGCCGATCAAAATGATGTCCGCCGCCTGCTTGTCAAGCGCAAGCTGCAGGATTTGACGAATGTCGGGTTGATTGTTCATGCTTTTCCTTTCTCAGCCCTGCCACAGCGAGGGCCGTTCGACGGCGCCGTCGGTCTGTACGTTCAGCCGATAGCTTTCAACCGAAATGTCCCGGCCGGGACCGACCGTCAGCTCGACCGTGATGGAGAGCTGGCCCTGTCGGGCGGTTTCATAACGAACGGCGACCTGCCCGTTGTCCAGCACGGTGCAGCTGTAGGCCATTGCGTCCAGCAGCGCGGGCAGCTTTCGGGGCTGATCGATCGAAGCCGCGGCCGCATGTACCTCCGCGAGCATGCGCTGTGCTTCGGCGTCGCAGAGGGCATATTGAGTCAGATGCTCGGCGTTTTTTTCCGAGAGGGTGCGCTCCGCCTGGGCGCTCGCAAGCGACAGCACCCCGAAAACGGTCAGACACAGCAAAATTAGCACCATGACGATCGACAGGCCATAGATGCGCATGGAAAAGGGCTCCTGTCTGTTCATGCGGCATTCCCCCTTTCCGCGGGATAAAAAATGCCGAAAGGAAGGCTGCAAAGAGGCGGCTGCTCAGTCCCGGCCCCGGCTTGCTGAATCAGGATTTCCCCCTCGATCAGACGCCCGCCTTCCGAGTCCTCCTTGAGATAGTCCGCGCGCGCAAGATAAACGGCCTGCTGCGGGTCGGACACGGGGAGAAAGCCGGCGTCCAGCCACTGGCTGTCTCCGCTGCCCAGAATTTCCAGCAAAGCCGCGTCTGTGCCGTCGCAGGCTTTCAGCCGTTCGATTGCGCACTGGGCGTAGTTCAGCGCGGCGTCGGCGGCCTCGGCCTGCTGTTGTACACGATCAGCGGCCGCGAAAAGACGCAGGATAACCGTGCTTGAGACGGCGAAAATCAACAGCATCAGGGTAAATTCCAGCATAAACAGGCCCGCTTTGGACCGGACGGTGGGGTTCATGGCGTCACCTCCGCAAAACGGTTCACACAAAGGGTCAGACTGCGGCTCCGGCCGGCGGCGCGGACCGTCAGGTCAAGCGTTCTGCCGTCTTCGCTTAAAGTAAAGGAGAAATCCTCCAGCCGGATCAGCGCCGCGGCGGCTGCGGGATCGACCGCGCCGCCGGCAGGAATATACTGTTCGCAAAGCGCGCCGTCATAAAAATAAATCCAGGTTTCATAATCGCCGGATTCGGTGCGCTCGGTCAGCACGATCGCCTCAGTGTTTTCAAGGGGCCGCGTTTCGGTCAGGCAGACGCTCTCATAGCGGGTTTTTCCGGCAAGATAAGAGAGCGCGGTGCGAAGCTGATAGTCGGTCTGCAGCTTTTCGCCGCAGGAGGCGTAAACCCGGCTTCCGATCCCGACGAGCAGCAGGGCAACCACTGTAAACACGCAGAAAAGGGTCATTGCAAGAACAAGGTCAAAGGAGTAGTGCTTTTGCCGCTGTTTCATAAACTGCCGCTCCTTTCGGTTGAAAATGAGATAGCCTGTTATTGAGCGGGCATGACCAGAATGTCCGGCATGATGTTCTGCCCGTTGTAACCGTAATGAACATAATACTTTTCACCGGCATAAACTCCATAATGGTCGCGGATGTAATCCAGGCTTTCGGGGTAGGCGCCTTCAAGCGCATAGCATTCAACGACCGCGCGGCGCAGATTGCTTTCGACCGCCTGCAGGCTTTCGGAATCGGCGCGCTGTCCGGCGGCGGCAAAGCCGAAAATGCTTACGGTCAGGACCAGCAGAAACAAAAGCAGGGTGGCGAACAGGCCGAAACGGTTTTCGTGTTGTCTTTGCATGGTCTTCACCCCAGCGAGCCCATAATGCGGATCAGCGGAATCATGACCGACAGCATGACCGCGCCGATCACGACGGTCAGACAGGCGATAAGCGCGGGCTCGGCGACCGCGACGACCTGATCCAGCGCATCCGCGACCACCGCGTCATAACGCCGGGCGATCCCGGACGCCGCGGAGTCCATCGCGCCGGTGCGGGCGCTGACCGCGATGAGGTGGTTATCCGAATCGGTGAAAAGCTTTGCGTTTATCAGCGCGTCCGCCTGCGGCATCCCCTTTTGCAGCGCCTCGCAGGCGCTTTGCACACGGGCGCGCAGGACGCTGTGGCTGATGGAGGGCAGCAGCGCGCGCAGGCTCTCTTCGGTGGAAAAGCCGCTTTGGAGCATCGCGCTGAGCCCCGAGGCGAAATGACTGACCGCTACATTGTATCCAAGGCGGCGGGATGGCGGAAAGGTTTCGAAAAACCGGCGCAATAGCTGGGCGCCTTTTGCCGAGCGGCTCATGAGCAGCAGTGCGGCGGCGGCCGCAAGCGCAAGAACCAGAAGCGCGAAAACGATGGTGCAGACAAGAAGGCTGCCCTGCATGACCGCGCCGGCATCGGCCTGTGCGCTGGTGTTGAACCGGCCGAGCACATTTTCAAAAACGGGCAGGACAGCCCAGATCAGCACGCCGACGACCACAGCCATCATGCAAAGCAGAACGACCGGATAAAGTACGGCGTTTTTGACCCGGCGCTGAAAATTGTCCAGCCGGTCGTAATAAACCGAAAGTTCCCGCGTCATTTCATCCAGCCGGCCGGTCCGTTCGCCGATGGCGGCCATGTCGCACAAATGATCGGGAAAAAGCGAGGATTGCCGCATTGCTTCGGAAAGGCGGCCCGTCTGCTCAAGCGCAGGACACAGCGCCTCGGCCGCGCGCCGCAGCGGCGCGTTTTCGGCGGCAAACCCGTAAATGTCCGCATATCCCAAATGCAGCGGGATGTTTGCCTCCAGCAGCATGGCGGTGTCCCGGCAAAACGCGGCGAGTTGATCGTACCCAAGCGCGGCGCGGCTGTTTTTTTGATTGCTCATATCTTGTCCCCCTTGTTCAGACACTCGAGGTCAGTATTCGTTGACGGTGAAGTAGGTCGCGTCCCCGGCGCTGCCGGAAACGGCAAAGGTGGTGTCGGCCAGTACCCAGCTGCGGCCGGGTGATTCCACATCCATGCCGACCCATCCGATCCCTTCCAGATAAACCAGATTCCAGGCGTGGTAAATGTGTCCCGGTTCGGCGTATCCGGTCACGAGTTTGGCCGGGATGCCGTTTGCGCGAAGCATGGAACCGAACAGCGCCGCGTAGTCCAGACAAATGCCGGTGCCGGCCTCCAGCGTCTGGTCCGGGTCGGGCAGATAGCGGGTGATCTCCCCCGCCTCGACCCTGCCGGCCTTCTGTTTATCGTAACTGATCGCGCCGACGACATAGCGGTAAAGGCGGTCCGCGACCTCGACGTCGCTCTGTGCGCCTTCCGCAAGCATCAGACCGGCCAGCACCGATTGGGAATCGCGGTCATAATCGACATATAGATTGGGGATCAGATAGGGAGAAAATTCACTGGCGATCTGCGCTTCGAGTTCCGCCGAACCGATCTGGGCGTATTTGTCCCCCTCTGCCTGCCGGTAGAGCGCGATGCGGTAGCTGCCGCTGCCCATCTGCAGCGGACAGACCAGGGTCCCGCCGTCCTGGGGCAGGTCGTAGTAACAGCTTTTTTCATCCTTGACGACCTGCAGCTTATGACGCGTTTCGCCAAGCCCGCCGCAGCGCAGGGTTATGTAGCCCTGATCCGCATGGGCGGCGCGAATCGCGATTTCGCCACTGACCAGGATCGGTTCGCCGTCGTCCTGTGGCATGGGCAGCCGCGCGGCCTGTTCCCGGGCGCGGGCGACGGCCTGGGAATCGGTCATGTCCAGTTCAACCGTCTGCCGTGCATCGGAAGAACAGCCGGCAGCCAGCAGGCAGCACAATATCAGCGCGGTCAGGACGGCGAGCCGCCCGGGCCGGATTTTTAAACGGGATGACCTCATCGGACAGTTACTCCAAACATGCAATTAAAAGCCCGCGTTCGGACGAGCGGTATTCAAAGCGCGGCGATGGAAATCTGAAAACAGACGCCGGATATTCCGCTGTTTTTGAAAAAGCAGTCGGAAAAGCGGCGCATGGCGATCTGCGCATGGCCAACGTCGGCGCCCGGAAGCAGTGCAAGAAGCTGGTTGCGCGAATATTGAGAAAGCACGTCCGAGGCGCGCAGGGCGAAGTTTTTCGGCTCACTGAGCGCGGTCAGAACGGCGTCCATCTCTTCATTGTCCGGCGTTTCGCCGTTGTCGCGCAGAATGCTGACGCAGGCGAGACTGATTCCCCGCCCGGCGCGGATCGCGGCGCGGCGTTCAAGCAGCAGGATTTTTCGAAATGCGTCCAGGTCGCAGAGAAACGGATGGGACTCGTTGATCGGACGCAGCAGCTGCTCGGCGATGCGGTTGGCCTCCGGCTCATACTGGTTGCCGTGATACCGGATGGAATCCGCAAGCTGTGTAAGCCGGGAGGAGAAGGGCGCGCCATACAGCTCGTTTGCGTTTGCGATGGCGGTGTCGGCGTGCTTCTGGGCCCGCGCATACTGCCGCAGACCGATAAGCGCACGAATCAGATAAAAGTGGAAATCCTCCTGCGCGGGATCAAATCCAAGCGCGGATTCGCACAGGGATACGATCCGGTCATACTGCTGGTTCTCCTCCCAAAGCGCGCAGAGCGACGAGACGCAGCGGGCGTAGCGGCGGCGATACAGTTCCCGCGCGGTGATCATCCAGGCTTCAAGGTCCAGCGTCGCGAAAAGCGGTCCGCTGTAGGTTTGCACCGCGTCCAGCAGCAGCCGTTCGGAATCCGCCGGGTCCGAACAGTTCAGCGCGGCGGCGGAGGCGATCTCAAAGCGATCTGCGTCCACCTCTACCGGCGATTTGGGGTCCCATTCGTAGCAGCCCTGACGGAACAGGAAAAATTCATGCGGCTGGTCAAAAGCGGAATTGAGCAGCGCGCGCAGGCGGTACATCAGGGTGTAGAGCGCGCCGAGCGGGTTGTCAAGTTCCTGCTCCTCCCAAAGCAGGTCGAGCAGGCGCTCGGTTGGGACAGGGGCGCGGCGGTTGACGGCCATAAAGCGGAACAGGCGCCAGAGCCGCGCGCTGCGCGCGTTTTCGCCGGAGAGTTCCCTGCCGTTTGCCAAAACAGAAAAACCGCCAAGCAGACGTATATGCAGTATGCCGTCCTTCATCGCTGTTCCTTTCCATCACCGGCATATCCCGCCGGGATTACAGGTATTCTATTGCGAATTATACCCCAGGCGGAAAAAAACGACAAGCGAAAGCGGTCAGGCATTGGAATATTTCCCGTCCTGGGCGATAGAAATATGGGAAAAGCAGTTTAATGACAAAATGCTCACGCGTTTGTGATTGGTTTGTAATTAGCATATGTATAATTTAATTATGAAACTGGATTTGTCTGCCGTAAAATGGCATTTTCAGCAAGCGATGCGCCGCTGCGGCGCGTTTGGGAGGGCATGAATGAAAAATAAATGGAAGGGTCTGATAAACCGCACATTATCGCTGCTCATGACCGCAGCGATCCTGTTCAGCCTGGTCCCGGCGACGGTCTCCGCCGCTGTGGAAGCGAACATCGATCTTGAGATGACCATTCGCAAGGGCTATTCGGATGGCGAGCCGGTACTGGAGACGGTGCCGAGCGGCGAACCGTTTTATGTTTATCTGCGGTATGCGATGAATGCGGCAGACACCGATGACAAGTACCTTGGCACCACTCTGCGTGTCGAGCTGCCGGAAGGTGTGGTCGTCGATCCGCAGCAGATCCAGAGCAACAGCCATATCGCGCAGGACGCAAACGGCGATCCGGTCGTCGGCGTGGAGACGATCGGCGGCAAAACTTATGTCTATTTCCGCTTTGAAACCGAGCTTGCTGCGGGCAGCGCCGCTTCGCTCGGATTCCAGGCGTATTTCCCCAATATGGAAACCGTGCCGAACCAGGATGGCTTTACATTCAATGCAGTGGTCGAGGGCTCGATCATTCCGGTCGGCACAGGGCAGCCGGAAGGCTTTGAACCGGTTCGCGCTTCCGCTTCGGTCAAGGTTGCGGCAAGCGGCAACTGGGGACTGTTCAAGTCGGTTGACGAGCAGAATTCCGGTTTGAGCGCGGACGAACAGTGGTACGATCTGACCTACGACCTGACGGTCAGCCTGCTCAAGGACGGGGTCGATCCTGCTGAAGCGGCGGCAAATCCCTCCGGTGACTACTACCGTTCGCCGGATGATTTTGGACGTTTGGAATTTGACAAGTTCCAGCTCAGCGACCTTCTGCCCCAGATCGGCCCGGACGCCGTCATCGAGGATGAGGGCGCGCAGCTGGTCGAAATCGGCCTTTACAATGACGACGGCAGCAAGAGCGCGCTGCGCGAGGGCGTGGACTATACCCCCGTCTACGACCAGCACGGCGACCTTGTGTCGGTTTCCTTTGCGGACGGCCTTTATTCAAAATTCGGCCCCGGCGAATATCAGGCAGTCGAGGAAGGGGATTCCTGCAATACCCGGTTTTACATAAGCGTCCGGTATCCGGCGGCGGCCTATGCTTCCCGGATTGACGAGGCGCTTAAAACCCACACCTTTGTCAACAACGCGACGCTGGTCTACTCCCTTGTGGGGGACGATGCGGACTACACGGTTACCGACAGCGCCAGCAGCGAAATCGCGCTGCGCGAAAGCGGGGCCAGCACCCACAGCTTTACGGTGCAGAAAAATCTTTCGGTCGGCGGCCGCGAATTTCCCCTGGATGAGGAGGCCGTCAGCGCCGGCTATGCGCCCGCTGTTTTCAGCCTGTGGCTTGACGAGCAGTGCACCAAAAGGGCAACGCAATATGACGCCGCGACCGATTCGGTCAGCGACAGCCCGGATCTGACGACCGACAAAAACGGCCAGGTTGTCTTCGACAAGCTGCGCAGCGGCACCTATTATCTCAAGGAGGAGCGCTATGACGGCTTCTCGCTGAGCGCGCCCGCTTCCAATCCGGCCAAGGTCGTCATCCGGCCGAACGGCAAGGTCAGCTATTTTGACGGCGCGCAGGAGAAAGAGGCCGCAAACGGCGTTCTGAATTTCCTGAATA
Organism: uncultured Clostridia bacterium; assembly: GCA_944385925.1. Lineage (GTDB taxonomy): Bacteria > Bacillota > Clostridia > Oscillospirales > Ruminococcaceae > CALWZE01. The sequence continues at coordinate 26,497 of CALWZE010000012.1, read as the reverse complement.
CCGCAGACACGGATGGCTTTGGCATCCTGGAATTTGTGAAAAAAGGCAAGGACGCCTCGGGCAGGGTCAGCGCGCTGGACGGCGTGCAGTTTGAGCTTTACAAGGCCGAGAACGGCGCTGCGGCCGGCAGCCCGGTCGCGACCAAAGTCAGCGGCATGGATGGCCAGGCGGGCTATGTGCGCTTTGACGCCCTTGAGCCGGGCAGCTATCTGCTGCGCGAAGTGCTGACCGATCCTGACCAGGCGGCGGAGTATACGCCCGCGCAGGACATCCTGATCGAGATCCGCGGGAATGAGATCAAAACGGTCACGGTGGGACCGGAGGAGGGCGTTCTGCTCAATGAGTCGGGCAGCGGACGCTTTACCCTGACCAAAACCGACAATAAGGGCAACACCCTCGACGGCGCCGTGGTTCGGGTGTATGCGGATACGAACAACAACGGCGTTTATGATTCGGAGGACCAGCCGGTCACCGGCGAGCTGAACATCGGCAGCTACAGTTCCGGGCCGGTTGCGGCAGGACGGTATTTTGCCGTCGAAATCTCCGCGCCGGACGGATATAAGCCGCTGGATGCGCCGGTCGCCTTTACGGTCAGCGCCATGACCGAAACGCCGGTTCGCATTGAAAACGAGAAGCTGGGCTGGCTGTCCGTTTATAAATACGGTACCTGGAAAGGACCGGACGGCACGACCCAGAATGCAAAAGTCGGCCTTGGCGGCGCGCAGTTCGAGGTCTATGCGGACGAAAACGGGAGCATGGGCAGCACGCTGCTGGGCACCATCACGACCATGATTGACCAGACGGGTCAGCCGAGCTATGAAGGCAGCGCATCGCTGCAGCTTGCCGCCGGTACCTACTGGCTGGTTGAAACCCAGGCGCCGCAGGGCTATGCGGTGGACCCGACCCCGCGCAAGGTCACCGTTGCGCGCGGAGACGCAGCGGACGGTGCGGCGAGCGGGCAGACAGGGGTCACGATCCAGGACGGACACACGGTCGTTTCGGTGGATAACCGTACCGATGAAGACTATGCGCGGATTCAGATACAGAAATCCAGCGCGCTGGACGGCTCTATGCTGTCCGGTGTGACTTTCCGGATCTATGCAGACGAACAGAAAACCAGCCTGGTTGCGGAAATGGTTACCGACAGCAGCGGTATGGCGGTCAGCGCGCCGCTGGAGGCTGGAAGACGCTACTTTATCGAAGAGATCCTGCCCGCCGGTTTGCAGGACGAATATGTCGCGATCGACCTGATTCGCGGTTACAGGGCCAGCGGCGGCGAAAATATCGCGGTCACCAGCGGCGATGGCATTCTGCTTCAGGCAGACACCACCCTTGCGCTCAATGTGATCAATGAGCCGTTTGTCTCCTATTCCTTTACCAAGACCGATTCGGCATCCGGTGACGCCGTTGTTGACGGCAAGGCGGAATTTGCGCTGTATGACGCGGACCCCGCGGCCGGCGCACAGCCGGTTGCAACCGGCATCAGGGCGGATAAGTCCGGCAAGGTGACCTTTACCGGACTGGTTCCCGGCGCGGCTTACTGGTATGTCGAGACCACGGCGCCCGACGGATACGCGGCCGATTCGGCCCCGGTGCGTTTTACCGCGCCGCGCTATACCCAGACCGGAGATCTGCCCGAGTTCCCGAACGACAGGGAAATTGAGCTGACCGTGCTCAAGACCGGAGAATTTGACGGCGTGAGCAAACAGCTGGCGGGCGCGAAATTTGCGCTGTATCCCTCTTCCCTGACCGCGGCGCCGGGCGAAGAGCAGCTGCAGGACGCTTTTGAGGCGGATAAGGCGGCAGCGCAGGCGGCCGGCCTTGAAATCCTCACCGGCGCAACCGGCACGAACGGCAAGGTCACCGTCAGCGGGCTTGCCCCGGGTTGCTGGTGGCTGGTCGAGACCGAGGCGCCGGAAGGTTATGCGCTGAACACAACGCCAATTTTCCTCACCATCAGCAAGGGCGGCGAGCAGCAAAGCGGCGCCTATACATACAAGCAGTCGGTCGAGGTGTTCAATGAGGCCAACACCGGCGCGCTGGAGATCGAAAAGATTAATAAGGTCACCGGAAAAACGATGGACGGGGTGGAATTTACCCTGTACAAAGCGAATCCGGACGGCACGGCCGTGGAACCTGTTTCCGCAAAAACAACCGGAAGCAACGGACGTGCCGGGTGGACGCTGCTTGCACCGGGCGAGTATCTGCTTGTCGAGACGGTTCCGGACGGCTTTGCGGCCGCCGCGCAGACGCCGGTGAAAATCGAGGCGGGAAAAACCACCAGCCTGACCGGCAGCGCGGCGATTGAAAATCAGCCGCTCGGAAAAATCCGTATTCTGAAAAATGCGCTTTGGGCGGGCGTTTCCGGCCAGCCGGATTTCACTACCCCGCTTGCAGGCGCAGTATTCGAGGTTCTCAATTCCAAGGGCGAGGTTGTCGCTTCCGGCCTGACGACCGGCGAGGACGGAACCGTGGAAACCGGCTGGCTGCCGGACGGCGTTTACACCATCCGCGAGACCCAGGCGCCGGACGGCTTCACCGCCGACCCGAATCCACAGACCGTTACGGTGAAGGTGACGGCAAATCAGTGGGTGTTTGAGACCGAGCCTTTCCTCAATACCCACGAGCTTGGACGTATCCGTATTCTCAAAACCGATAACGCGTCCCCTGCGCATCCCCTGTCCGGAGCTACCTTCCGGCTCTGGCTGGAGGTTGCGGACGGCGTGGAGGACCCGCAGGCGCAGCTGGTCGAGGTCGATTTCGGCGGGCATGTCGTGACCAAAAGACTGCGTCTTGTGACCACTGTCACGACCGGCAAGGACGGTTATGCCATTTCCGACCCCCTGCCGCTTGGACAGTATTATGTTGAGGAAACCGTCACACCGGACGGCTATACCTATATCAACCGCTGGTCCGGTGCGTTCAGCGTGACGGCCGGACAGATTTACGACGCGCAGATCGTCAACGTGCCGGTCGCCGACGGCCCGGGCGTGAAATTCGGAATCGGCGCAAACGGAAGCAGCGTGCTCGCCGGCGCTTATATCGCGCTGTTTGAAAACGAGAACGACGCGGTCAACGCGCTGCGCCGCAACTTTACGGCTGCGGAACTTGACCCGATGCTCGGCGTTGTCTATGACGGCCTTGTCAATCGCAACGAGTATGGCATCCGGCAGGTTGTAAAATCCGGCGGCGACGGCGTCTATCGCTTCACCGATCTGGACACGACCAAAAACTATTATGTGGTCGAGCTGCTTGCACCGGCCGGCTATGTCCGCGACAGCGGCATCTATCCGGTCAGCGCGGTGGAAAAAGAGGGCCAGCTGGTCTTCGAGATGCCGGATCTGTACAATGAGCGTTTCGGTTCGATCGAAATTTATAAGCTGTACTATATGAGCGGCAACCCCCGTCCGCTGGAGGGCGCTGTGTTTGAGCTCTTCTACGCGATTCCCGAGCAGAACGCGGATGAAAAAGAGCTCGCCAAAGAGGTGAACAAGGTCTGGAATGCAAACAGCAGCCTGTTCGAGAAGGGCGCGATCGTCACCAACGGGCTTGGAGACCTGCAGGACAGCGCGTCCACTGCTGCGAACGGTTCGCTGGTCTTCGGTTCGCTGGATCCGGGCTATTACCTCATCCATGAGACCCAGGCGCCCGCAGGGTTCCAGCCGAGCGGCGAGTACTATCTCGTACAGGTATTGCCCGGCGGCGTAAGCAGTTACTTCACCGGCGGCAACGCCATTGTCAATACGACCGATTCGCTCGGCGAGTTCACACTCGACAAGGTCCTGGGCGACGAAAACGGCAAGCCGACAAATACGCGGCTGTCCGCCGTGTTCGAGATTCAGCGCAAAGAGGGCGGCGCGTGGGTCAGCTATGAACTGCCTTCCGGCTATCTGGACGCCCAGCACAAAGATCGTTTCCGCACCGACGCAAAGGCTCCTTATGTTTCTGCGCCGGTACCGGCGGGCGATTACCGCGTGCGGGAGGTCAGCGCGCCGGGCTCCAACTACACGCTGCGCACCGAATGGTTTGAATTTACCGTGACGGTGGGCAAAACCACGGCCGTCGGAGATGAAAAGGGCTCCGACGTGATCCGCAACTATAAAAAAGGCGCGCTGAATATCGTCAAATACGGCGTGTTTGAAAACAGCGAATACACCCCGCTTGACGGCGTGGTCTTCGAGCTGTTTGCGGATACAAACGGAAACGGACAGTATGACGCGGGCGTCGACCGGTCGGTCGGGTCCAAAACAACCGCTGCGGGCGGCAAAGCCGGTTGGAGCGGTCTGGATCGCGGCGTCTACTTCCTGATTGAGCAGAGCGTTGGCGAAAACAGCGCTTATGCGCCGATTGGGCAGCCGGTCAAGGTGGAGATCAAGGCCGGAAAGACCCTGTCCCTCAACGCGAAGAACAGCAGCAATCCGCTGAACAATACGGCGGTGTACGGCAAGATCCGGATTGAAAAAATCGATCAGGACAGCCGTGAAAAGCTGGAAGGCGCAGTCTTTGAAATTTATACCGACGCTGGCTGCACAGGTACGCCGGCCGGCAGAATCACGACCGGCTCGGACGGCGCGGCGGTCTCGCCGCTGCTTGCGCCCGGCAGCTACTGGCTCAAGGAGGTCACCGCACCGGACGGCTATGAGGACGCGCAGGCGGTTTTCGGCCCTGTTCGTGTGGAAGCCAACAAGACCAACACCGCGCTTACCGGCGCAGACAGCATCACAAATAAAAAGCTGCAAACGGTGGAGGTCGTCAAGGTAAGCTCGACCGATCCGCAGGCAAGCAAGCCGGTTACAAGCGGAACTTTTGTCTTTGAGCTTCGGATGGTCCTCGCGGACGGCAGCGAACAGCTGATTGAAACCAAGAGCAGCAAAAACGGGTCGGTCAATACCGGAATCGTCCGGTTCACCAACCTGATGCCAGGCACAACCTATCGCATTTATGAAAAGAGCGCGGCGGCCGGTTATGTCAAGCGGGATGACTATGTTGAGATCGTTACCCGCACCGACGGCAAGGTCCAGCAGGTCCTGTTTGAAAACGACCCGATGGGCAAGGTGCAGTTGCGCAAGGTGACCGTCTGGGATGACGGAGAGATCATTCCGCTCGCGGGCGCAACCTTCCAGATGTACAAAACCGACGGAACGCCGGTAGGCGCACCCTTTGTTTCGGACGCCGACGGCGTGGCGACCAGCGGATGGCTGGAGGCGGGCGACTATTATTTCGTCGAAACCGCTTCGCCGAATGCCGACGCGTTTGAGATCGTCACCGAAAACGGCGCGCCGAAACAGTATCCCGTGACGGTGGAAAAGGGGCAGATCAATACCGCGTACACCTCGGTTGACCCGGATAATCTGACCGCGATTCAGAACACCGCGCTTTGGGGACGCTTCGCAGTGCGCAAATTTGCCTCCGGCACTACGACCGCGCTCAGCGGCGCTACCTTTGCTCTGTATGCCTATCAGGGCAGCGGAGACCCCGGCGCAATCGAAAACTACAGCTTCTACAGTGCGGGGCAGGCATACCAGTCCGACCACTTTACGGTCAGCGGCGCGACGATCGGCGGCGTGTTTGAGCCCGGCGCCTATCTGTCCGGCTATCTGCCTGCGGGCCGTTACGCGATCATCGAAACGGCGGCTCCCTCGGGCTATACCCTCGACGCCACGCCGCACTTCTTTGAGGTCAGTATCCGTCACACGGTCGAGATTACCGTCTATAACGACGCGAAGGGCGAATTGAAGGTCATCAAGACCAGCAGCGAGGACGGCGCGCCCATTTCCGGCGTTGAATTTGAGCTTTACAAGGGCGAGGTGACCGGTTCGACCACGCTGGAGCTGCTGGGCAACCCGATCTCGACACAGCGCACCGACAGCAGCGGCGTGACCGTTTTCCGCAATTTGGATGCCGGCACCTACGCGCTGCGTGAAAGTTTGCAGCCGGCAGGGTATGCCCTCAACACCAGGCTTTATACGGTCGTTATCCCGCAGAGCGGAACCGTGACCGTGACCGAGCAGAAGGTGGAGAACGACCCGAGCATGGGCGTGGGTTATATCTTCAAATATGAGCAGAAACTTTTTGGAAAAACCGGCCTTGAAGGCGCCAAGTTTGAACTGTATTATGATGCGGCGCTGACCAGAAAGGTGGAGGAAGCCGGCGTGCTGACCACCGACAGCACCGGCTATGCAGTTACGCCGATGCTTGCACCCGGACAGTATTGGGTCAAGGAGATAGAGGCCCCCACCGGCTTCACCCTGGATGACCGCTATGTGCCGACAGTCAAGACTCTGGTCATCAAGGCGGTCCATCGCCCGGATCTTGAGGACGAAAACAAGCGGGTCAATTATGTCGAGTTTGAGAATGTCCGCGCGGGCGAGCCGGCCGGCATGCCCACTTCGCTGGTCAAAACGGCTGAACCCGCAGTGCTTTCCGAAAGCCTGATGCTTGCGGAGAGCTCGGTCCGCTTCACCCTCAGCGACTTTGCGACAGGCAAAAACGACCTGCCGATGAAAAACTTTACCCTGACCGACACCGAACTGCGTTTCCTGGATTCGGACGGCAATGCGATCAAGGCCGGAAAAGGGGAATACAGCTTCAGCTCGCTGATAATCGGCCGCGCCTGGAATCAGGACGCGCCGGACAGCGAAGTGACCGCACGGGTTTCCTATCAGCTGAACGGTCAGGTGGATGGCAGCGGCAATCCGGTCTGGTCCGGCGACACGACCGAAATTACAGGTTTGCAGAAGCTGGATGCGGCGGGATACACCGTGACCCTGCCTGCGCATACCGACAAGGCCTTTGTGACCGGCGTCAAGATCGAGTATTTCGGTACCGGCGCCAATTTCCAGGCAGAGGACGTCATTCTGGACTGCGCGCTTATGCAGCGTGCGGGCGGCAGCACTGTCAAAGAGGCAGTCAAACTGGAAAACACCGCCCGCCTGTCCTATACCTATGACAGCAAAGACAACACCGGCGCGGAATCTACCGTGACCAGGCAGGCCTCTTCCACCGCTTCGGTGGGCATCCCCAGCCTGTCCGAGGACCGTCCGGTCGTCAAGCTGACCAACAAGGTGGATGGCGGCGCAACGCGGGCGCACAACCTGGGCGATACGCTGAAATATACCGTAACGGCGGAGAATACCAGCAAAACGCCCTTTGAGGACCCGGTCATCGTCATCGAGGTGCCGGCGTATACAACGCTGGATATGGACAGCATTCAGATCACCGGCCCGGACGGCCGACCGCTCGGCGCCTTGAGCAATGCCGAAAGCCCCGCGGTGGTTGAATCCACCGTCGTAGACGGCGTCATGACCCAGCGGCTGGTCTTCAGCTTCCCCGGCGTGACCCTGGGCAAGGGCGAAAAGATCACGGTTACCTATAATACCGTTATTGATCTGACTACGCCGCGCGACGTCGCGGTCGTGACGAGTCCTGCCTGGCTGTCCAGCGACAAGCGGCTGCCGGCAACTGCCGACAATCCGCTCGGCACGAGCTTTATCAATCACAGCACCAACAACAAACCGGCGACTGCGCCTGCGGTCGATAAAACAGTCAATCCGATTACCGGATTGAACAAACCGTATGAATATCTCAACGCAAATGCGGCGGCAAGCATCGTCCATTCGGACCAGGTTTCGATCGTCAAGCAGCAGAAAAACAGCCTGGACACCGATTTCAAAAACGCGGGACAGCTTGTTTATGTACATCCGGACGGCAATATCGATTACAAACTGATTGTGGTCAATAACCTGAGCGACCCTGTCCGCAACCTGCGTCTGGTCGATCTGCTGCCGGTTTACGGCGACAGCTATGTCAAGCGCAATTCGTCGAGCGGCACCGCGTTTGACCGCGGAACCGAGATTCCCGAACGTCCGGTTCTGACCGGCCCGATTACGGCGGACAGTCCGGCACAGGACGCGACCGTCACGGTATGGTACAGCGTCGCCGCCTGGGATGCGGCCTGCCGCACCGCGGCCTGGCCCGGCGCACAGGGCGTTGTGGATGAACTGCCGATGCTGTACAGGAACGACGGAAAAACGGCGGATACCTGGAGCAGTGCGGGCTGGATGACCGAGGCAGAGCTGCTCGCGGCGGGCTACAGCTGGTCCGACGTCACCGGCGTCGGCATAGAGGTGGAGTACGCGGACGGCGCGCTGATGCGCAGCGGCGATCAGTACACCTTCACCTTCTCGATGAAAATGCCCGGATTCACCGCCGATGAGATCGCGGACTTCTACGATAAGAAGATCGCAAACTCCGCCGCGGCTTCGCTGCGGCCGGAGAACACCGAAAATCCGTGGGTAGTTGAAAATGTTCGCGTGATCAGCTATCTGCGGCTCCCGACCGGCTCGATCGGCGACTATGCCTTCTACGATAACGACAACGACGGTATTCAGAGCAGCGGCGACCAGCCGATCACCGGACTGGGCGTTACCCTGCTCCGCACCGACAATTATCCGGACGGGTCGAGCAACCGCGCGATCTATAACACCGTCACCGACGAAAACGGAAAGTACCTGTTTGACAACCTGCCCTGCAATTACCTGAAAGCGGGTGCGAAACAGGGATCGACCGATCCGAATGATTATGTCGGTGAGGTTTACACCACCTATGATGTCGTCTTTGACAATCCGGTCAAAACAGACGCAGACGGAAATGTCCTGCTGACCTATGCGCCGACGCTGCAGAATCAGGGAACGGACGATGCGCTGGATTCGGACATCAATTCGAACGGCCGCGTTTCCAATGTGACACTGGATGTGGTCGAGGATGCGAGCGGCGTGCTGGTCGGCGAGCAGGATCTCACGATCGATGCGGGCTATGTGGCGCCCTGCGCGCTGGGCAATTACGTCTGGCTGGACACCGACCGCGACGGCATTCAGGGGGAGAGCGGCACCGGCGTTCCGAACGCCGTGGTCCGCCTGTATCGCGTCAGCGGCACAACGGAGATTCTTTCCGGAACGACCATGACCGACGAGAACGGCTACTACCTGTTCGACAATCTGGTACCCGGTACCTATGTCGTCGAGTTTGATATCAGCTCTCTGGTCAAGTCGGACGGATACACCTATCAGTATGCCTTTACCAAGACCCTTGAGGATCCGACCGATGCACAGTCCCAGGTGGACAGCGATGCGAAGCACACGATGGACGCCGACGACCGCATCCGCCGCACCGACCCCGTGACCCTGCGCGCCGGTGACGAGTATCTCCACTGCGATGCGGGTCTGACCGTTTACAGCGCACTGGGCGGCTTCATCTTTGACGACCGCAACTACAATGACCGGCAGGATCTCATGTATCCGCTCGCCGGCACCAAGGTCACCCTGTATGGCTCTAAGGATGGGGCGATCGATGAGAGCACGGCGCTGGGCGAGGTGACGGTGGACGGAACCGGACGGTTCTATTTCGACAACCTGATTGAAGGCACCTACTATCTGAAATATGACTTCCCGGACGGCTACACGGCGGTCAACGCCCGTGCGGCGCTGGTCAACGGAGTCAACGATCCGACACTCGACTCCAACTGCGAAGCAAACCTGAGCGCGGACCGCAACGTCGGTTACAGCGCGCCGATCGTTCTGCCGGCGGATACCGCCGACACAACCTGGGATGCCGGTGCACGCAAATACGGCGCAATCGGCGACTATGTCTGGTTTGATGAAAACCGCGACGGCGTTCAGGATGCCTCTGAATCCGGCGTTGAGGGCGTGGACGTTGTGCTGCAAAGCCGGGTAATGTCGACCGGTTCCCTGACCTCCGGCCAGTGGCAGTTCGAGCAGCGGGCGGTCACCGATGCAGACGGCTATTATCTTTTTACCGGACTGCGCGGCGGCATCGATGCTAATGTTGAATACCGTGTGCTCTTCCTGCCGGATGAAAAGTATGAGATCACATCGCTGGATCAGGGCGGCGACGACGCGCTGGATTCGGATGCGCAGACAATGTTTGTGGATGGTCTGGGCTATCCGACCGACACGATCCGCATCGACTACGGCGAAACCGACCTTACCTGGGACGCCGGTCTGGTCACGGTCAGCTCGGCACTGGGCGACTTTGTCTGGTACGACGCCAACCGCAACGGCCTGCAGGACGACGGCGAAGCGGTGCTGAAAGGGGTGCTGTGCATCCTGGAAAAGAACGGCACCGGTGACCTGGATAATCCCAATGCCTGGGTTGAGGTCGCGCGGATGTACACCGGTGACGACGGCCGCTACCGCTTCGACGATCTGGCGGAGGGCTATTACCGTGTCGTGATCGGAATCCCGAACGTTTATTCGGTTACCCGTCTGGAACGCGGCAGCTCCAACGAGGTGGACTCGGATGCGATTTACCAGACTGCGAGCGCGGTCGCGACGATCAAGGGCGCTGCCGGACTGCTGCGCATGACCGGCTTTGCGCTGACGGTCGCCGATCCGGACGTCACGCCGTTTGGCACAAAGGTCATCGATCATACCGGCGCGGAGAACACCGTCGGCGTGACCTACTACAAGACCAGAACGGTCTATCTTGAGAAAAATACAGTCGATCTTACCTGGGACGTTGGCGTCTATACGGTTCAGACCGGCGATGCGGGCAGCGCGGTCATGTGGATCGGCATTGCCTGCATGTCCATGGCGGCGATGGTCGTGCTGTGGTACCTGCTTAACCGCAGACGGCTGCGCGGCGAAGAATGATGCGCACGAAACGAAACGAGAGAGGTACCGGCCGGATGGCCGGCCGGTACCTTACCTTAACCCAAAGTGAGGGGGAAAGAAAATGAAAAAATCCCTGAAAATCCTGCTGCTGACAGCGGTGTGCAGCCTTGTCGCGGCGGTTTGGGCGTTTGGCGCGTCTGCCGCAACCATCGACGACGTCACGCTCAATACTGCGCATACCGGCCGCGCCACCCTCGGCGCTTCCGACCATGCGCTCAACTATCAGTGGTTTACATTGACCAATAACAGCGCCGAGGAGATCACCCTTTCCCTGGCGCAGTCGCCCACCGGCGAGATTTTTGAGGTCGTGGCCGATCAGGAGGGCGGGCTCGTATCTCTGGGTCAGTCCAACGACGCATCCATTACCCTTTCCGCCGGACAGACCCGCACGGTCGCGGTAACCGCGCCGGGCCTGCGCTCCACTTCCCTGTTTGTGTGGCAGAAAGGGACCGACTCGTCCAATAGCAAGTCCCTCGCGGGAATCGGCTCTTATCTTGTTTATTATGAATATCGCGACGCGGGGGACACGAACCCTGCGACGAACTTGATTTCAAGCGGTCAGGAAGCGATTATGCCCGGCCGCACCCTGAGCAAAACGCCGCCGGAGAGTTTTAACTATAAAGGCGAGCGGTATGTGCCGGTCGACGCTTCGGCGCGCGCGATTTCCTACAACACGGCGCAGACCGTTGCGGACCGCACGATCGTCTTTCAATACACCCCCTTTGTGGAAGGCCCCTATGACATTTATGTCAACTGCATCAACAGTGCCAACGGCGCACTGATCGGTACGCCGACGACGATCACGGTGCCCGGGGTGACAAAGAATCCGGACGGTAGCAAGAATTATCCGACAGTGCAGGTCGTGCCGCAGCAGGTGCTCACCGTCAAGGATGCCTCCGGCAAGGTGACCGTCTATCGTCTCGATCCTGCTTACAGCCAGGGCACGAGAATTCACAACTACCAGGACGGCGCAAAAACCTATACCTACCGTTATGTAGAGGACAGCGATATTCCCGCGAAGGCATATCTCATCTCAATTCGATATGTGGATAAGGCGACCGGGCTGATTCTTGCGACCCGCAATGAGACGGTTTTGGTCGATCCGGATAAGGTGACCACGACAACGGTTGCGCTGCCGGCAGAGATCACGGCGTCCAATGCGCGCAGGTATCTGAAATGCGCGGGTGAACCGGACGAAATCAATCATCTGTCTAACAATACTGCACAGACGGTTTATACCGTTTACTATGAACTGGACACCTCGGTGCCGACAACCGATTACGAAATCACGATCATTTACCGCGACGCGGCGACCAGCGCCGAAATCAAGCGGGAGACGGTGAACGTCCCCTATTTGCAGACCATCAATTTTGTCGCACAGGCGCAGTTTGACGCAACCAATCCGCTGACCGGCCAGACCTCGACCTATACCCTTGCGGTTGGCGAGGATCGGAACATCACCCACGCTTTTGCGGATATGCGCCGGGTCTATGAACTGAACTACAACGCGGATGGCGACAATATGCTTCCAAGCTCGGTCCGCATCCACTATGTGGAAAATGTCGCGAACGGTGAGCTGTACAGCGTGACGGTCACGGTGCCGGTCAACGACGTACTGGTGCATGTCGCGCCGGAAAAATATGACGCAAACGGAAATACCTATGTGCTTTCCAGCGGCCAGAGCCGGATGGTGACCTATACTTACGGCGATGTGCGGTCGGACTATTACATCTTTTACCGGCTGGAAGGAGACGTTGATCCGAATGCGCCCAACACCAATCCCGGCACAACCATCGTCGGAGACCGTGAGGATGTTGAGGACCAGATCGGCGGCGATATCCAGGATGCGCAGGACGAGAACGTAGTGGTCAATCCCGATCCGGACGCCGATATCACAGATGAATATCCCGATGACCTGTTTGAGATTCCTGACGACGAGACTGCGTTGGCGGAAGGCGTTGAAGGCAAGGGATTCCCCTGGGTTTGGACGATTTATGGCAGCGTTGTTGTGATTGCGGCGGTTCTGGTGCTGATTGTGCTTGACCGCAACCGCGCAAGAAAACGCGGACGCTGATTCCGCGCCGGCTTGACCGGCCCTGTGCTTGTATGAAATGGATGCAGCAAGCCCTTCCCTGTGTGCAGGTTAAGCGGTGAATCGTGCACGCGGCTTAGACAACAAGTGTGAAAGGTTTTCCTATAAGTTATAATGAAAAAGAGCATGCATCTTTGGATACATGCTCTTTTTCAGATCAAAGCTTGTCGGACAGATGTTTAAAAAGTGATTCCGACCACAATTGCAGGCGCGGCGCAAGAGGGCGAGAAGCAACGGGGCAAACAATTAAGATCATGGAAGCCGGAAAACGCAAAAGAAACCGAACAGGGAATCAAAAAGAAGCCGCAAAGCAAAATCGCGGGGAAAAACGGCTGCGGTTGTGTTTCTAAAAGGGCGCTGAAATACTCTTTTTTCTGTGCCACCTGAAAAGCAGTTCATAAATGGGCGATTTTTGTTTGGCGCAGACTTTATGTATTATGGTTATTATTCAAGCCACGATTGCCCGATGTTCGCAAAACATTTTATATCCTGGCAGGGCTGGTGATTCTTCTAATAGTGTACAATCAGGCTATCGGCACGGCTGTCATAATGCCGGCGAACCTCTCAAGAGACACTGAACAGTCAACCTCCTGTCTTGTTCTGCTGCACGCAAAAGGGCAACCTCCTTTTGCCTCGTCTCGTCCCTCTATCTTGGGACATTTAACAACATCGCGCTTTGCTTGATGCTTGAAGCATAAGCTCTTTTCCCCTCTCAGCAGAACTGGAGATCTTTGTTTCACTAAAGCGTACAAAACAAAAGCCCCGGCAGCGCCGGGGCTTTAAGGTGTGCTTATATTGCTAAATTACTTTTCGCGATTTTTGTTTTTGGAGTCCGCGGGCAGTTCGTAACCAAGCTCCATTTCGGGCAGCGCTTTGGCAGCGTCGTCCTTGCCGGGCAGAATGGCATTCAGAAGGATGCCGAAAATTGCCGCGCAGGCAAGGCCGCCAAACTCAAGCGTTGCTTCGCCGATTGTGAAAGAGAGCGGATGGCTGGAGAAGCCCAGGCCGCTGACCAGAACGACCGCCGCAATAAGCAGGTTGCGGGTCTTGGTCAGGTCGATCTGATTTTCGACGACGTTGCGGACACCAACGGCGGAAATCATACCGTACAGAACGAAAGAAACGCCGCCGATGATTGCGTTCGGAATTGTGCGCACGACCGCATCAAACATCGGGCTGAAGGAGAGCAGAATCGCAAATCCGGCTGCAATGCGGATAACGCGCGGATCATAGACTTTGGTCAGCGCGAGAACGCCGGTGTTTTCGCCGTAGGTTGTGTTGGCGGGACCGCCGACCAGTCCGGCCAGAGAGGTCGCCAGACCATCGCCGAGCAGGGTGCGGTTAAGACCCGGATCTTCAATGAAGTTTTTGCCGACCGTCGCGCTGATCGCGGCAATGTCGCCGATATGTTCCATCATGGTAGCCAGCGCGATGGGGGCCATAATAATGATGGCGCTTGCATCAAATTTGGCGAGCTGGAAGGGCGGCAGGCCGACAATCTGTGCGGATGCGATCTCGGCAAAATCAACCTGTTTGGTCAGTACTGCAACCACATAAGAGACTACAACACCCATCAGAATGGGAATGATTTTGATCATGCCCTTGCCCCAGATATTGCACACGACAATGGTCGCAATTGCGATGAAGGCGAGCAGCCAGTTTTCGCTCGCGCTCTCCACGGCGGTGCCGGCAAGATTCAGACCGATCAGAATGATGATCGGGCCGGTGACAATCGGCGGCACAAAGCGAAGCACACGCTTGATGCCGACAACGGTGACCAGCAAAGCCATAAGCAGATAAACAAGACCCGCCACAATAACGCCGCCGCCTGCATATTGCAGCTTCTCGGCGGTGCTCATGGTTTCGAATTTTCCGAAATCAAAGGCGGTAATCGTAAAATATCCCGCAAGGAAAGCAAAGGACGAACCAAGAAAAGCGGGAACCTTACCCTTCGCGATCAGGTGGAACAAAAGAGTACCGAGTCCTGCACAGATAAGCGTTACCTGAACGCTCAGTCCGGTCAGCAGCGGCACAAGAACGGTGGCGCCGAACATGGCAAAGACATGCTGAATGCCAAGCACGATGGTTTTTCCCCATCCGAGCTCTTTCGGGGCGTCGAAAATTCCCTGGTTTTTACCCAAAATGATCTCCTCCTCATTGTGAATGCGGACGCGTTCGCCAGATAATTAATCAGCAAAAAGCGCCCTTGCAAATGCCCAAATTATCGCAATTATACAGGCTGGAAAATGGGAATTCAATAGGCAGACGGCCAGAAAATAAACAGACGAATCAAAAAGAATTTTGGCGATTTTTTCTGTTGACTTATTGACGATTAATAATGTATCATTATAATGATTTTTCTTGCGATTTCATTGGGGAGCGAATCGCAGGGACCAAGGTTAGGATAAATTAAAAAAGAGAGAAGTGTGAGTAAGTATGGTCGTTTCCCTGTCCGCGGCGGGCACACAGCCGATGAGCGCCGGCGAGGTCGGCGTCGTCGTTGTGTCCGGCATGCTCATCGTCTTTGTTGTGCTTGCAATCATTTATCTTGCCCTTATGATTATGCAGTCGGCATTCACCAAGGACAAAAAGGTCGAGGCATGCGAAGTGACTGCGCCTTTCGGGGGCACGGTGGAGTACTTTGTTGCCACATCCGGCCGGGTAGCAGCGCAGGAAGTTGTGCTGGTGGCTGCCGATTCGGATGGCAAAAAGAGCGAGATCCTCGCGCCGCAGGCCGGCAAATTAAAGCCGGTCGCGCAAAAGGGCGATTCCTTCGCACAGGGCGACGTGCTGTTCAGGATCGGTTAAAGGGGGCGAGGTAAAATGTTTTTAGATACAATTAAAGACTTTTCCATGAATACCGGCATCGCGAGAATCCTCTCCGCACTGGACTGGAAAACCTGCGTTATGCTTCTTATTGCCGGGGTGCTGTTTTATCTTGCGATCAAGAGACAGTTTGAGCCGCTTTTGCTGATTCCGATTGCTTTTGGTATGCTCCTGGCAAACCTGCCGGGCGCCAACATCATGCACATGGAGCTGTTTAACGGCACGACCATCGATTACGGCGAAGTGCTGCGTACCGGCGGACTGCTGGATATCCTTTATCTCGGCGTTAAGCTCGGTGTTTATCCGCCGCTGATCTTCCTGGGCATCGGCGCGATGACCGACTTCGCTCCGCTGATCGCCAATCCCAAAACCATCTTCCTCGGCGCGGCCGCGCAGCTCGGCATTTTCGTCACCTTTGCGGGTTCGATCTGGGCCGGCTTTAATGCGCTTGAAGCAAGCTCGATCGGCATCATCGGCGGCGCTGACGGCCCGACCGCTATTTTCGTGACCAAGACCCTTGCGCCGCATCTGCTGCCCGCCATTGCGGTTGCGGCTTACTCCTATATGGCGCTGGTGCCCTTCATTCAGCCGCCGATCATGCGTTTGCTGACCACCAAAAAAGAGCGGGCGATCCGCATGGATTCCCTGCGCCCGGTCTCCAAGACCGAGAAGATTCTCTTCCCGATTATCGTTACGATCGTTGTCTCTCTGCTGGTCCCGGACGCGGCGACCCTCGTCGGCTGCCTGATGCTCGGCAACCTGCTTAAAGAGTCCGGCGTTGCGGAGCGTCTGGTCAAGACAGCTTCCAACGAGCTGATCAATATCATCACTATCCTGCTCGGCGTCTCGGTTGGCGGTACCGCCAATGCGGAGAACTTCCTCTCCGCGCGCACCCTGATGATCATTGCAATGGGCCTTGTCGCCTTCGCGTTTTCGACTGCGGGCGGCGTCCTGTTCGGCAAGCTTATGTGCTGGCTGACCAAGGGCAAGGTCAACCCGCTGATTGGCTCTGCCGGTGTTTCCGCTGTGCCGATGGCGGCGCGGGTTTCCAACATCGTTGGTTTGGAAACCGATCCGACCAACTACCTGCTCATGCATGCCATGGGTCCGAACGTGGCCGGTGTTATCGGCTCGGCTGTTGCGGCCGGTGTGTTTATCGCAATGTTCGGCTGATTTCCTGTTTTAAAAATCCCGCCCCTGCTCATTGGGGCGGGATTTTTTGCACCCGTTTTAAAACTGCCCGGACCTAAAAAGCGAAATGCGGGAAGGAACGATACAGTCCGGGAAAACAGCCTGCATAAATAAATGCTGAAATTCGTGCTTTTCATGTATGTTGATCGTTTGAAATTTGATCAGTCCTCATAACCCGCCGGTGGTTTTGAGAAAATCCAGATAAGCGATTCCGGAAAACAGCAAAAACAAATGGATGCTTCACAGACAAGTTAGTAGCTGTAAATGGGCAAGCTTTATTGTTGATCCCCCGCAGCGGGCTTGCCAACTTAGAACGGATAAGCAGGTGGGATGAAAAAATGGTTTTTCACAAAAGATCAGCGGATTGTTGATTGATGAC
Organism: uncultured Clostridia bacterium; assembly: GCA_944385925.1. Taxonomy (GTDB): domain Bacteria; phylum Bacillota; class Clostridia; order Oscillospirales; family Ruminococcaceae; genus CALWZE01. Next base: position 9,318 of record CALWZE010000012.1, on the reverse strand, counting down.
GCGAAGAAAAATGTGGTTTTTGTGCGAAAAATAAAATAATGCGTATCATGTTGTCAAATATTACGATTTGTAGTATAGTATAAATATCTATCGACAAATTTCAGCTTTATGTTCTGAAAAGCAAGAGGCAATGAGACAATATGAAAAAAAATAAAAACCAGAACGGCAGCGAACCGGAGGTTCCCATCACCGACAACATGCTAAGCAGCATGCCTGCCGATGAATTTTATGACCCTGCGCAGGCGCCGCATGAAAAGAAGGTAGGCTCTGACCAGGTTTCCGGCGGAAAAAAAGGGATTCGCCGCGGCTTTGGTACCCGGTTGATTGCGGCGCTCAGCGCGATCGTATGTGTGTTTACCATGACAACTTCGGCATGGTACTTTAACGACTACATGCAGTCTACCGCGACCAAGCGTTCACTGCCCACCGTCACGAGAAGCCTTGCGCACAATATGCAGAAGATATCCTATGCGCCGGCGATCAGCTATGCGCTGCGGATCGAGGCTTCTTCGGTTGAGCTGGACCTTGGTGTGACAATCTACGACGAGCATAACGCGATCGTAACCGGATATCCCTTTGAGGTGCAGATCACACAGCAGGGTGTCGAGGACGCACAGCCGATCCAGATGACCGACGAGGATCTGGATGGACAGCTTTACTTTGACGAGCTGGAAGCCGGGGATTATCTGGTCGAGGTCACCAAAGCGGACGGCTACGTCATGCCGGAACCGGTAAACGCCACAGTGCTTCCGCAGGTTACCTATGAGCGGGTGGACGTCAGCGATAAGGTCGTTTCTTCAGATGATATCGATGCATCCAAAGATGACCCGCAGTATGGCGGCAATCATGGCGGCACAGGCGGCAGCGGCAGCGGTACAACCACTCCGACGACCGATACGGTTGAATACGTGGAATCTTCCTCCAAAACCGAGACTAAAACCACAACGGTGGACAAGGTGATCAACGGTGTGCAGGTTTACGCCTATAAGCCGTCGGTTTCTGGCAATGGTTTGCTGATGTTTACAGACGGCACCGAGTCGGATCTTATTGCGGTGCTGGATTCCAACGGATATCTCATTAAGGGTCAGCGCGCCGTGGACGACGGCGTGACCGAGCCTACCGATCCGCCAACCGATCCGACGACCGATCCGAATGCGGGAGGCAGCACGCCCCCGGCAGAGACGCCGGTGAGCGGCGACCCCAATAACGCGGCCGGTGTCGGTGGCACGACCTATGTGGATGTACAGCTGATTGACGCCAATTATAATCTGCTGACCGATCCGACGACCGGCAAGACCTTCCAGGCTGAAAAGATCAAGGTCACCGAGACGATCACCGAAACGGTGACGACCTACTACGGTTGGCAGACGCTGGACGGAAAGACCTACTACTTTGACAAGAACGGAAATAAGGTCACCGGATGGCAGACGATTCTCGGCGTTACATACTTCTTCAATAACGACGGTGTCCGGGGCGGCAGCGCAGGTATCGACGTTTCCACATGGCAGGACGATATTGACTGGGCCAAGGTTAAGGCTTCCGGCATTGATTTCGTCTTCATTCGTCTGGGCTTCCGTGGATATGGCACCGGCAAGCTGGTGCTTGACAATATGTATCACAGGCATATGCAGGGCGCACAGGCAGCGGGTCTGAAGGTCGGTGTTTACTTCTTTACTCAGGCAATCAACGCGCAGGAAGCGGTTGAAGAAGCCAGTATGTGTCTGCAATATGTCAGCGGATACAGGATCGATTACCCGATCGCAATTGATATCGAGTGGGCAGCTTCGGATGCTCGGACAAACAATCTGACCACGGCACAGCGCACCGAAATCTGCCGCGCATTCTGTGAGACCATTCGCAATGCCGGGTATACGCCCTGTGTTTATGCGAACAAGAACTATTTCACCAATCTTTTGTATACTTCGCAGCTTGAACAGTATGTGATCTGGCTTGCACACTATACGGACCAGACCAACTATGCCGGAAGGTATGATATTTGGCAGTATACATCAACAGCGAGCGTACCCGGTGTTTCCGGCGGCGTGGATATGAATATCAGCTATCTCGGCTATTAAGCAAGATAAAAAACGGCCTTCACGGCCGTTTTTTTATTGCTTAAATCCCTCTGCGGCCGTATCTGCGGAAAAGACACTTCGTGGATTTGAAAATTAAAAAGCGTAAAAGTGTAGTGTGCCGGAGGCAGTGCTTTACAGGATTTTCGGCAGTTCCGGAACAGAAACAGAAATTGAAGGCCGAGTTTTCAAAACGAGGATAAGGCGGAGATTCGATGAGCAATGATCATAGAGCACCAGCTTTTCCGTTTTTGATTCATGCCGTTTGAAAATTCAAAGTACCCTAATTCATGGATCCGAGCGTTTTCCGCGGTCAGATACACCGGCAAAACAGAAAAATCATTTAAGGTTGATTGCCGGTGGAAAAGTTCACTCGATTTTTGACAATGAACGGTTCCGAAAATTATCCCATCCATCGAAAATGAAGAAAGACTCTGCTTTTGGAAGTTAGCTGCCGGTTTGTGCAAAGCCAATTTCCGATTTGGAAGATCAGGAGATTTTGCAAGTCGGTCATAGTTTATTAAAAAATATCCGATATAATTGGCTTATCATAAAAGAAGGAAGAGCTTTATGCCGGATTTTCTGACCCATGCGCTTTTCGCACAGCGTTTGCTCAACGAGGGGGAGTTTTCGCTTGCGGCTTGCTGCCGCAGGCATGCCAATCTCTTTCGGCTGGGCTCGCAGGGCCCGGATCTGCTGTACTACCTTGCTTATCTTGCGCCCGGGCACGGCTACACGGCAATTGCGGATCAGCTGCATGAATTGCAGATGACAGATATTCTGGAGGTGCTGCACGATCTGGACTTCACGAGCCCGGATTATCCCTTTGCCTGCGCCTATCTGGGCGGCTATGCGGCACATCTGTGCCTGGACAATGTCGTGCACCCAATGATCTGTGAAAAAGCCGCAGAGATTTCCCGAAAGACAGGCTGCACGGAAAGCTGTGCGCATGTGAAATACGAAAACCGGCTGGAATCCCGCCATTTTACCGAAACGACCGGCGATGTGCCGGGAAACTATCTGCTTCGCGGCGATCTGCCTGCAACCGAGCGGGAACGGGATCTGGTTGCGGCGGCAAATGTGCGCATTATCCAGGTCGTTACCGGCAAGACGATCAGCCGGAAGAGCTTGACTCGAGCGTTAAAAAGACTCCCGGCGCTGCTGCGCTTCCTGTTCGATCGGGAGGGCAAGGCGCGCAAATGGGCCGACAGGCTGTTTGCAAATCGAGAAACAGGGCTGAAATGGCATTTTAAGCGCCCCTATGAGCCGGATGAGGCGCTTTTAAGCGAGCAGGAATATGCACAGTTTTTGGCATTATACCAAAAAGCAATAGAAGAATATCTAAATATAGTAGGATGAATTGATTATATTAACTACATGTTGACGAGTGGGCTGACCGGTGCTATACTGAACCCGGTCAGCTTTTTTGTAAGTGGCCTTTCGCTGTGGTTGAAAAGGAGACTGGAAATGACAGTTACAGTAAAAAACGGAACGCTTTCTGCGCAGGAACAAAGAGCATATGTCGAACATGTATGCCGCAAACACCCCAATCAGACGCTGGAAGCGCTGAGCATTACTTTGGACGGCGAATTTGTGGATCTTGAATATCGCTTTTCCTCTGCTCCCTTCGAGCGGATTCGCCGGATTACCGGTTATCTTGTGGGAACAATGGATCGCTGGAACGACGCAAAACGGGCGGAAGAGGCCGACCGGGTCAGGCACAGTGTTTGAAAAACTGCCGGCTTTAGATAGGCAGAGCAAAGATTACGAAACGATTACGCACAGGAGAAAAGCATCGCTTTAATGCACCAAACAGGTAAAGCTTAACCGGCTTTTTTTTATGCGTTTTCCTAAAATTCTTCCGGAAAGTTGACATTGAAAAAGTGCTGTGCAATAATATCCACAACCAAAAAGAAGCCTGAATGAACAGAGGGTTACGAATATGGTTATGGGCTTTGCAAACATCGTAATTATCGCCATTATCAGCATTATCGTCGGCCTAATTGGACTGATTAAAAACGATAATGTTTGTTTTGCGGTGCAAAATTGCTGATGTAGGGCAAAGCTGAATTTATTAAGTCTTTTAGTAAAATCAGAGGACCCGCGGCAAGCCGCAGGTCCTCTTTTTTTAAAAAAAGAAGCACAGATCCTGTATAATTTACGGAGGAAAAGAAAGTGAACATGAAAAAACTGCTTGCATGTCTGCTTGCGCTTGCGCTGTGCGTTTCGCTGTTTGCCGCCTGCGGCTCGAACGATACGCCTGCGGAAGAGGGAAACAACGACGGCGAAAGCGCCGCGTCTGAAACCATCAAAATCGGCTTTATCGGCCCGCTGACCGGCGAAAATGCCCAGTATGGCGAAGCTGTCCGCAACGGTGCGAAGATGCGCATTGAAGAGATCAACGCTGCGGGCGGCATCAATGGCAAAACCGTTGAGCTTGTCGAGTACGACACCAAGGGCGATGCCACCGAGGCGACCAACGCCTATACCCGCCTTGTCGACGAAGACGGCGCTGTCGGCATCATCGGTCCGGTTCTGACTGCTGAGACTCTGGCGGTTGCCGAGCTTGCCGCGGACGACGAGTTCCCGGTTATCACCGCTTCGGCGACCGGCGACACCATCACCGACATCGGCACCACCCTGTTCCGCACCTGCTTCAAGGATTCCTTCCAGGGCGGCAAGATGGGCCAGTACGCAGCGGAAAAGCTTGGCTATAAGAAAGTTGCTGTTCTGACCAACAGCGGTTCTGACTACAGCGTCGGTCTTACCAATGCGTTTGTCGCGGCCTGCGAGGAGAACGGCATCGAAGTTGTCGCCCAGGAGAGCTATGCTGCGGGCGATACCGACTTCAAGAGCCAGCTGACCAACATTGCTTCCACCGATTGCGAGGTCCTGTACGTTCCGGATTATTATGACGTTGTCGCGCTGATCGCGGCGCAGGCGAAGGATGCCGGCGTGAACGTTCCCTTCCTGGGCGGCGACGGCTATTCGGGCCTGGTTTCCACCGTTGATGATCCGTCGATGTTCGATGGCTTCTACTACACCAGCCACTATGCATCCGACGCGGGCACAACCGCGGCTGACTTTGCGGCTGCTTACAAGACCATGTGCGGTGTTGAGCCGCTCTCCTTCTCCTTCCTCGCCTATGACGCTATGCAGATCATGGAAGAGGCGCTGAAGAACGCGGCTTCTATGGATAAGGCGGACGTTGTCGCTGCAATCAAGGCGACCGATATGGACTGCCTGACCTCCCACTACACCTTCGATGAGGACAACAACCCCATTAAGGACTGCATGGTTCTGACCATTAAAGACGGCGTCGACACCTTTGTCGAGATGTATTAATTCAGAAATCGCATTCCAAAGGGGGGCATTTATGTGCTCCCCTTTGGGCGCTGAATAGCAGACAACCGCCTGTCGGCCAGGAAAAAGGTTATCTGTTATTCAGCACGGTTATACATAAAAATGCTCCGGATGGGCCGGACAAAGAGGGCGGACGGAAATGCGGCGCCGCCCGCAAAACAGAGTAAAAGGAAGTGGATTTATGACCTTCATATACCATCTGCTTAACGGCGTTCATGTCGGAAGCATCTATGCGCTGGTCGCGCTGGGGTACAGCATGGTATACGGCATCGTCAAGCTGATCAACTTCGCGCATGGCGACATCATCATGGTCGGCGCATACATTGCATGGCTGATTATCTCTTCGATGGGCCTGCCGGTTTGGGCGGGAATTATTTCCGCGATTATCTTCTGCATGCTGCTCGGTATGGCAATTGAAAAAGTTGCATATAAACCGCTGCGCAACTCGGCGCGCATCAGCCTGCTGATTACCGCGATCGGTATCAGTCTGCTGCTGGAAAACCTTGCGCAGATGATTTTCTCCTCCACCCCCAAGACCTTCCCGAATTTCCTGGAAGGGGGCATCATGCTGGGCGACCGCAAGATCAGCATGACCACCATTGTGACCATTATCGTCTCCATTTTGCTGATGGTTGCGCTGACGGCGCTTGTTAACAGGACTAAAATGGGCAAGGCGATGCGGGCTGTTTCGGAAGATACCGACGCTGCGCGGCTGATGGGCATCAATGTGGACCGCACTATCTCCTTTACCTTCGCCATCGGTTCCGGGCTTGCGGCGGTCGCAGCGCTGCTTTATTGCTGCGCATATCCCCAGGTCAGCTCGACCATGGGCTCGCTGCTCGGCCTCAAGGCGTTTGTCGCGGCGGTGCTCGGTGGTATCGGCTCGATCCCGGGTGCAGTGGTCGGCGGCTTTACCATTGGTATTGCAGAGAGCCTGACCAAGGGCTATATCAGTTCTTCGCTGGCGGACGCCATTGTTTTCGGCATCCTGATCGTGACGCTGCTGATTAAACCCACCGGAATTCTCGGCAAAAACGTCGCGGAAAAGGTCTGATAAGGAGGGAAAGAAACAATGAAAAGAAAATCGATCCCTACCTCGGTAAAATACCTGATCAATGCACTTTTGGTTGTAGCGATCTTCCTGATCGTCAACGGCATGATCGACGGCGGCACGATAAGCCGGTATTATACCCGCATCATTTATAAGGTCGGCATCTTCGTGATTGCCGCCGTCTCGCTCAACCTCACCTGCGGATTTTTGGGCCAGCTGCCGCTTGGACACGCCGGTTTTATGGCAATCGGCGCCTACACGACCGGCCTGATTACCCTGAACATGGATCTTGGCAGCGAGTCGCTCAACTTTACGATCGCGCTGCTGGCAAGCGGCCTGATCGCGGCGGTGTTTGGCGTGCTCATCGGTCTGCCTGCGCTGCGGCTTAAGGGCGACTATCTGGCCATCATCACGCTGGCGTTCGGCGAAATGATCCGGGTAATTATTCTGAACCTGGATTTCACCGGCGGCGCCCTCGGCCTCAAGAGCATCCCCCGCTATACAAGCTTCCCCTGGATCTACTGGCTGTGCGTCGTGACCTGCTTTGTCTGCTACACCCTTGTGCATTCAAAAGGCGGCCGCGCGATCCTTTCCATTCGGGAAAACGAGATCGCGGCGGAAAGCTGCGGCATCAACACGACCTATTATAAAACCATGACCTTTACCCTCGCCGCCTTCTTTGCAGGTATTGCGGGCGGACTGTATTCCTGCTATATCGCGACCATCACGCCGGGCGATTTCGGCTTTATGAAATCCATTGAAATTCTGGTTATGGTCGTCCTTGGCGGTATGGGCTCGATCGTCGGTTCGGTCATCTCCGCTTCGGCACTCACCGTTTTGCCTGAATTGCTGCGCGCGTTTGACGCTTATCGAATGGTTGTTTACTCGCTGCTGCTGGTCCTGGTCATGATCTTTAAGCCCTCTGGCCTGATGGGCAGCTATGAGCTTTCGCTCGGCGACTTTGCGGACAGGCTGATCGGCGGCGGCAAAAAGCAGAACCGGAAGAAGGAGGAACAGTAATATGGCGGCTTTTAAAAGACTGGAACCCGCTTCCCCGCTTGTTCCGGTGCCCAGCAATGCGTTTATCCCGGAGAATGACCTCGGCAAACGCCCGATTCTGGACGTTCGTCACCTCGGCATCGATTTCGGCGGTTTGACGGCGGTCAATGATTTTAACCTTATGATCGGCCGCACCGAAATTGCCGGTCTGATCGGTCCGAACGGCGCGGGCAAAACCACGGTGTTTAACCTGCTGACCAACGTCTATACCCCAACGCGCGGCAGCATCATGATCGACGGTGTGGATACCAAGGGACTCAAAACCTATCAGCTCAACAAAATGGGCGTTGCCCGTACCTTCCAGAATATCCGTCTGTTTAAAAAGCTCAGCGTGCTGGACAACGTGAAGATCGGCCTGCACAACGAGATCCATTACAATCTGGCAAGCGGAATTTTCCGTATGCCGAAATTCTGGAAGAGCGAAAAAGCGGCAAACGAGCGGGCGCTCGAATTGCTGTCGGTGTTCGACATGCAGGATGTGGCTGACCACGAGGCCGGAAGCCTGCCCTATGGCGCACAGCGCCGGCTGGAGATTGTCCGCGCGCTGGCCACTAATCCGAGCTTGCTGCTGCTGGACGAACCGGCGGCCGGCATGAACCCCAGCGAAACTGCCGAATTGATGGAGAATATCCGCAGCATCCGCGACCGTTTCCAGATCGCGATTATGCTGATCGAGCACGATATGAACCTGGTCATGGGTGTCTGTGACGGAATCTGCGTGCTCAACTATGGCGAGGTGCTCGCCAAGGGAACGCCGGACCAGATCAAGAACGATCCCAAGGTCATCGAGGCGTATCTCGGCAAGAAGGGGGAATGAGCGGATGCTGAAAGTAGAAAACCTGAACGTCTATTACGGACAGATTCACGCGCTGTATGACGTTTCTTTCGAGGTGAACGACGGAGAGATCGTCACCCTCATCGGGGCAAACGGCGCGGGAAAAAGCACCGTGCTTAAAACAATTTCCGGTCTGCTGCACTCCAAGACCGGCGATGTGATTTTTGACGGCCAGAGCATCCATAAAACGGCGCCGCATCTGATTGTCCAGAAAGGACTTGCCCATGTCCCGGAGGGACGCCGTATCTTCCTGAACATGACGGTTAAAGAGAACCTCGAGATGGGCGGATTTACCAAAAGCAGCGTCACCAAGGAAGATCTGCAGGTCGTCTATGATAAATTCCCGCGGCTGTATGAGCGCCGCAAGCAGATCGCAGGAACCCTTTCGGGCGGCGAACAGCAGATGCTTGCAATGGGACGCGCGCTTATGATCCATCCCCGCATGATCATGCTGGATGAGCCGTCCATGGGCCTTGCGCCGCTGTTGGTTGAGCAGATTTTCAACATTATCAAGGAACTGCATGAGGCAGGCACCACCATTCTTCTGGTGGAACAGAACGCGCAGATGGCGCTGTCCATCGCTTCGCGTGGCTATGTGCTGGAATCCGGCCATATCGTGCTGTCCGACACTGCGCAGAATCTGCTTCAAAACGACGCGGTTCAAAAGGCCTACCTTGGCGGTTGATCGCGCCGTGCAAAAAAACCTTACACAAAAAAGCCCTGCCGGAAGAGGAGATCTCTTTCGACAGGGCTTTTAAATTAAAGAATTTCGCGAAAATACAGCCGCATTTAAACAGTGTGTATAAAAGATGGCTGTTGTTTGCGCGGAATAATAGCACAGGGAATACAATGATGCGGCATCAGCTGGCGGGACGCGGCAGAGAAGAATAGTGGACATGCGCAGCTGTGGAAGCGAGTGGGAACAGAGGCTACTGAGG
>CALWZE010000011.1 GCA_944385925.1 uncultured Clostridia bacterium | reverse complement strand
TTTATTAAACTTATCAGCCACATCAAATACAGGGTATCTAATAATAATGGCTCAGTTGACGATAAAACATCAAAAACGGTCGGTTTACTAAGCGCGCACAAGGTGATCGACGACCATGGAAATTTTGCAGCCCTAAAAGCCTGAATAATAAACAACGCTTTTCTGACATTTAACAGATTCTTGTTTATCGTTTTTATCATTACCTTGCGAATTATCCGCAAAAGAGCTCATTATCGTGTCATTAAAAAAGTTTAAGCTGCTTTCTGCCAGGACTCTGCCTGAAAGGAATGCCGCCGGCGAGGGGCATGCAGCGCGGTAAACGGCAAAGAAAGCAGGAAAATCCCCGCAAGGCACAATTTATTAAACAGTTGCGTGAACACGCGTGAACTTATGGACCGAACCAGTTAAACGTAAACATCCAGTGCAATAAAGGTTCGCCCTTTGCGGCTTTGTCCGCCGATTTCTGCAATCAGAAACTTCCCGAAGCCGCGCGCAGAGATCCGATCGCCCTGCGCGACGGATTTCGAGGGGGAAGCACAGGGCTGCCAGTTCAGGGAAACGGCGCCCTGGCGGATCAGATCGGCTGCCCGTGTGCGGGAAAGCCCAAATCCTTCCGCGACGACGCTGTCTGCCCGCAGGGACATAACCGTCGCGGTTTTCCGAACCGTCTTTGCGGGAGGAATCGCGCCCGGCGTGCCCGGCTTTAGGCTGACGCTGTTGCGCCCTGCACGGGTCAGGTGCTCTATTAGGTAGGGAGCTATAACCTCGTCGCAAAGCATAAGAGGCGGATTGGCGCTCGCGATGATATCGCCAAGCTTTTCCCGGCGGATACCCAGCGCCATCAGCGCACCGAGAATATCACGATGGCTGAGCGGTTCCCCTTTGGTGTGCAGTTCCAGCACTGTTATGGGCAAAACCGGCTCATAGCCTGCATCACGGGGACAAAGAATACCGATTGTGCGCTCGGCGTCCGGATAGCCGCCGTCAAAACGCAGCTCGCAAAGCGCTGTGATTTCCCGCACGGTGCAAAGCAGCCCGCGCTGCGCCGGCGTGAGAAAATCGGTAAAAGCGTAAAAGCTTCCGGACTGCGCGCGATTCGCAAGATCCAGTACGCGGCTGACGAGCATGCGATCTTCCGGATCGGCGGTGTATTTTTGGGCAATTTGGCTGTGATTCATCAAAAAACATCCCTGGAAATGAATAATATAATTGTTTGCGGGCTTAAAATCTTAATACAATCCTAATTCAGTATACATTGAAAAATCGACGGGAGCAACGTATAATAGGAGCGATGATCTAAAACAGGAGAGTAAAAATGGGTTTATTTGATAAATTTACCGATTCGTCCAATTCCCGGACGGTGCCGAAACCTGAAGCGCCGAAGCCGAAGGACGGTTCGGCAGGGGATAAAAAACAGAAAAAGGCGAAAAAGGTAAAACCTGTCGGCGGAACCAGGGGCGCAGCCAAGCGCTTGCCGATCAATCTTGCCGTGACACTGCTCGTTGGCTTTGTGTATTTTTATGTGAAGCTGCCCGCCATCAATCTGCAATCGGAAGAGTTTTATTTCTTCTTCTTTATTCTGGCGGCGGTCTATGTCGCAGTCTCGATTGTAACATCCGGAATCTGGAAAATCCGCGGCGAAGATGCGTTTTTGCCGGCGGTGAAACGCAGCTGCAAGATTCCGCTTGCGCTTTGCGGATTGTTCCTTGTGGTGATCCTGGTCGGGACGCTGCTGTCCAGCGTGGTGCTGCGCGCCCGCAGCTACCGCGACCTGCTGGAAGTGGAGAACGGAGATTTCGGACAGGATGTTGCTGAGATATCCTTCGATCAGATTCCCATGCTGGACAAAGACAGCGCCGAGCGTCTGGGCGACCGCAAGCTTGGCGAGCTGTCGGATATGGTGAGCCAGTTTGAAGTCGCGAGCGATTATTCCCAGATCAACTATCAGGAACGCCCTGTGCGGGTCACGCCTCTGATTTATGGAGATCTCATAAAATGGCTGACCAACCGCAGCGAGGGGCTTCCCGCCTATGTCATTGTGGACATGGTCACCCAAAACGCGGAGGTTGTGCGGCTGGAAGAGGGCATGAAGTACTCCACAGCGGAGCACTTTTCGCGCAACGTTTACCGTCATTTGCGGTTCCAGTATCCTTTCTTCATGTTCGATGAGCCGACCTTTGAAATTGACGACAACGGCGACCCTTACTGGATCTGTCCGCGCGTCGTCAAACGCATCGGGCTTTTCGGCGGCCGGGACATTCAGGGTGCAGTGCTCATGAATGCGGTTACCGGCGAATGTGAATATTATGAAGAGGTTCCGCAGTGGGTGGACCGCGTTTATTCCGCAGACTTGATTGTGGAGCAGTATGATTACTACGGCATGTACTGCAACGGGTTCCTGAATTCCTTGTTTGGACAGCGCGGCGTGACGGTGACGACCGAAGGATATAACTATATCGCGATGAACGATGACGTTTATGTTTATACCGGCGTCACTTCGGTCGGGACCGACCAGTCCAATGTTGGATTCCTGCTTTCCAACCAGCGGACCAAGGAAACCAAATTCTATCCGGTATCCGGCGCGACCGAATATTCCGCAATGTCGTCAGCTGAAGGTGTTGTGCAGCACCTTAATTATGTCTCCACCTTCCCGCTGCTGCTCAATATTAAGGGCCAGCCGACCTATTTCATGGCGCTCAAAGACAATGCGGGACTTGTCAAGCAGTACGCAATGGTCAACGTCGCGCAGTATCAAATCGTTGCGACTGGCGCGTCGGTTGAAGAGTGCGAGGAACAGTACCTCAAACTGCTTCGTCAAAACAATATTGCGGACGGAGATTCCGGCGAACAGACCGAGACCGAGACGACCGGCGTTATTGCGGAGATTCGGGACGCAGTGCGGGATGGAAACACCTTCTATTATCTGCGTCTGGAAGGCGGCGACACCTATTATGCCGTCAGCGCTGCGGACAATGAGCTTTCGGTGATCCTGAATCCGGGCGACACAGTCCGGCTTGAATTTGCGGGCGATCCGGGCAGCGAGATCTGCGCGGTGAAGTCGCTGGAATTGATCAGCCGCGCCGCGCAGGTGCAGCCCGAAATGACCCAGGATACAACGCCGGCGGATACAGAGAATGAGCAGGCGCAGGATGCGCAGTCGGCACAGCCGCAGGACGGTGAAGAGACGCAGGGCGAATCAACCATAGAAGAACAGGCGGAGTCTGCGTCCTAAGTGGGGATCGATGCCCGGCTAAACGCTGCGGCGGCCGATAAAAGCGAAATTCAGGCAAAGCTGGCAAAAATCGGCGTTTGCGCGAACCAAAAGAATTCGGCTGGCCGCTGCATTGTCGTTTAAAAAGTCTTGACGTTACCTATGCAGCACGCTGCGCAAATTCTGTTTCGAATTTGGGTGCAAAAAAAAGAAACCGTCACTTTGGCGAAAGCCTGTGCGGTTTCTCAGAAACGGTAATAAAGGTGGTTGCAGCCTCTTCTTGAGGCTGCAACTTTTCATTTGTTCCAAATAAGCGTGACTTCCCCCTGTCTAAAATGGGAGTTAATAAAAATATTTTAGTAAATGGAATAGGGAAAGCATCTGCCGTAACCTAAAGTAAAGAAAAATAGCTTTGAATAATGCGAAGACTGGTTGATGCAGCACTGTTTAAAGGGCTTGCAGTGCAAAAAGTGTAATTGAAAATGGTTCAGGTTCCCTCATTAGAGGGCTGCCACAAGAGATAGGCTCTTATTTGACAGCAGCAAAATACCTTGCTTGTCCTTTGAATCATTTAAAGAAAAGAAGCAGGGGAACTTGCCCGGCAAAATGGGAAGCAGTTAATGGCGCCTTAATAGCGAAACAGGTTGCAGCACTGGTTGGAAGCTGGAGAAAAGCAATCTGGTTTAGAACCCTGAGAAAATTGCCGCTTTACCCCGCAAAGAGGTCTGCGGCGCAAACAGCGCGGTGACGGGAATCGTTCAGCACCCGCTGTGAAAGGCCGCCATTCAAAAGACGTACCAATGCAGAACTACTATCCTCTTAACAAATGGTTTTGTCCGAAACCGAGGAAAGCTTCTTTTCTGAAAGGCTTTTTGACGGTGCAAAACGGCCAGCCAGGCTGCACAGACTGCGGGTTGTTCCCAAAAGGAGAATGGGGGTAAAGTTGAACAGATACCGCGGATTCATTTCCCAGACCGACAAAAACAGAATCAACCCAAACAGGCTGAGCGCCCCGAAAAGGAATACAGAATCGTCCGGCCGCCGAAACGCTGCCAGCAGGCTTGCCAGAAACATCAGCAGGGTCATGAGATGAAAGCTGTCGCAGTACAGATCGAAATACGGAAAATAATAGGAATCCGGCAGGATAAAATAGTGTGTCCAGCTGGAAGCGTAGGCATTGACGGTGAAAATGTCCGCGCCGTACCGGCCGTCACCCCACATCTCATTGTGTTTCCAGTGCAAAAAAGAAAACAGTTCGGAAGGAGTGTAGGAAGCATAGTTCTCGCACAGTATCTGCGCGGCCGCGTCCTTCCTCGCTTGCAGATCGGGAAGCGCAAGCATGGCGTTGTAATCCTGCTGGTCCCAAATTGCCGCGTCATGCGAACCGAAAACCAGCCATAAAGCTGTCGGAAGCTCATTAGCCTGTTTTTGCGACTGGTCGATAATTCCGCTGTTGTCATAAAAGGAATTGTACGCTAAAAGCTGTAGGAGAAACAGGACCATTACCAACAACGCGTTCAGCCCAGCCCGAAGGCGAGCGCCCTGTTTTGCGTCAAGCAGCAGGACAATCACCAAAGCGACCAGCATAACGGCTATGCTGCCTTTCAGCGCATAACCCATGAAAAGAAGAACCGACATGGCGATGAGAAGAAGCGCTTTTTTTCCGCGGCTGCTGCAGGACTGATAGTGTTGATAGCACAGCATGAGCAGAAGCGGAAAGGGCAGAGTAGCGGTATCGGTATAAAACAGGGCGGACCACAGATAAAAGGGAGCGAAGCAGACGCTTAACAGAAAGGCAACGACGGCAGCGGTGCGGGACTGTAACAGCCGCCATGCAAGGCGGCAAAGCAGAAAAACGCTGAAGACGACCAAAAGGTAATTGAAGGCGGTCATGAAATTCAGCGAAGCTTCTGTTCCCATCTCGATACCGAGCAGCTGTGCGGCGGCATGCAGCGCCCAGGAAAGCAGCAGCATGGCAAAATTGTTTTTGCAGCGGATAAAATACCAGCTTCGCTCCGCGAGTACGCCGTCGCGCAGCAATTTGGCTGTGCTGTCATAAATTTCGAGCATATCTATAATCAGATATTCCCGCAGATTATAAACCAGATAAGCGCCGGCCAGAAAGGCCACTGCGGCGCAAACGGCGAACAGAACCCTGAAACGCCGCCGGTTCATGCGCTCGATCGACGGCCCCAAAAAATGAATGAACACCAAAAAGCACAGCGCCATTGCCGCGCCGATCAAAAGAAGCAGCCAGCTTTGCGCGCCCCGATACAGCAGCACATTTAGAATGATAAGTCCGAACAATACCGAAAAAAACGCATAAAAAGCACGCCTGAGAAGCACGGATTCCCCTCCCCATATATCGAAGCCGATAGTTGCCGCAAAGCGCATAAAAGCGCAGAAATCACGTCTGTTTTTTAAGTATAACACGCCTGCGCGCTGACCGCCATAGCTGAAAAAGGAAAGAAATAAATTGTACGATGGGGATAATTTGTGATATAATATAAGCAAAGTAAGTGAAATCCTATCTCTGACGGAGGAAATCCAATGAAGGGGATCGTTCTTGCCGGAGGGGCGGGCACCCGCCTTTATCCACTGACCATGGTAACCTCAAAGCAGCTTTTGCCGGTCTATGACAAACCGATGATCTATTATCCTCTGTCTACGCTGATGCTGGCGGGAATTAAGGATATCCTGATTATTTCCACCCCGGAGGACACGCCGCGTTTTGAAAATTTGCTTGGCGATGGCAGTCAGTATGGTGTTTCGCTGTGCTATAAGGTGCAGCCTTCACCGGACGGGCTTGCGCAGGCTTTCCTGATCGGTGAAGAGTTCATCGGCAACGACAGCTGCGCGATGGTGCTGGGAGACAATATTTTTTATGGGAACGGCTTTTCAAAGCTGC
The DNA here is from genome assembly GCA_944385925.1 of uncultured Clostridia bacterium. Classification (GTDB taxonomy): domain Bacteria; phylum Bacillota; class Clostridia; order Oscillospirales; family Ruminococcaceae; genus CALWZE01. The sequence goes on along the minus strand of CALWZE010000011.1, from coordinate 10,164 downwards.
TGCGCGAGGCGGTGCGTGCGGGCGAGAATGGCCGCGCTACCGTGTTCGGCTATTATGTCAACGATCCCGAGCGCTTTGGCGTAGTCGAGTTCGACAAAAACGGCAGGGCGGTTTCAGTGGAGGAAAAACCGAAAAATCCCAAAAGCAACTATGCGATTACCGGCTTGTATTTTTATGACAATCGGGTTGTGGATTTTGCAAAACAGGTTCGTCCCAGCGCGCGCGGCGAACTGGAGATCACGACCCTAAATGAAATGTATCTCAAGGACGGCACGCTGGATGTACAGCGTCTTGGGCGTGGTTACGCCTGGCTGGATACCGGGACAATGGACAGCCTGGTTGAGGCGGCGAATTTTGTGCAGACGATCGAAAAGCGGCAGAGTATAAAGATCGCGGCGCTGGAAGAGATCGGGTACATCAATGGATGGATCAGCCGTGAGGTCTTGTTGGAAAGCGCCCAGCGGTATGGAAAATCGCCTTATGGCGCGCACCTGAAGTCGGTTGCGGACGGAAAAATACAATACTGAGAAGGAATTTTTGCATGAAAACCTATCTTGTGACCGGCGGCGCCGGTTTTATCGGCTCGAATTTTATTCTGTACATGCTGGACAGATATTCAGATATCCGCATTATCAATCTGGATGCGCTGACCTATGCAGGCAACCTGGAAAATCTCAAAAGCGTTGAGAAAGACCCGCGCCACATATTTGTGCAGATGAACATCTGCGACCGGGAAGGCGTTCGCGGACTCTTTGAAAAGTACGATATCGATTATGTGGTCAATTTCGCGGCGGAAAGCCATGTGGACAGAAGCATTGCCAATCCGGAAATCTTTGTGGAAACCAATGTCCTGGGAACCGTCAATATGCTCAACTGTGCAAAGCAGGCCTGGCTGAAAGACGGCGCCTGGGCGCAGGGGAAAAAGTATTTACAGATTTCAACCGACGAGGTTTATGGCAGCCTTGGGGAGACGGGTTATTTTACCGAGCAGACGCCTCTGTGCCCGCACAGCCCTTATTCGGCTTCCAAGGCGAGCGCGGACATGTTCGTGATGGCTTATCATGATACATACGGCATGCCGGTCAATATCACACGCTGTTCCAATAACTACGGACCGTTCCAGTTCCCGGAGAAGCTGATCCCCCTTATGATCAACAATGCGCGGAACAAAAAGTCGTTGCCGGTATATGGCGACGGAATGAATATTCGTGACTGGCTCTATGTTGAGGACCACTGCAAGGCGATCGATATGGTGCTTTGCGGCGGAAAGCCGGGCGAGGTTTATAACGTCGGCGGACACAATGAACGGCCGAACATCTTTATCGTTAAGACCATTATTGCACAGCTGCATGACAAGGTGGATGCGGGCATTGATGAAAGCCTGATCACCCATGTGGCCGACCGGCTCGGCCATGACCGGCGTTATGGCATTGATCCGGAAAAAATCCGCCGTGATCTTGGCTGGTATCCCGAGACGATGTTTGAAGACGGTATCGTCAAAACAATCGATTGGTACCTGGCAAACGGTGACTGGATGGAAAATGTGACAAGCGGAAGCTATCTGGAATATTACAAAGAGATGTACGCCGGAAAATAACAAAATGGCTTGACACCAAGCCGCGTTGCGGCTGCATGAAAATCCCCCGGATATTTTCGGGGGATTTTTTTATTGTTAGCCTCAGCGTAAAAATACCCGGATTAGCTGGTGAGGACAAAAATTTTCAGATAGAAAAACTGGTTTTGCCAAAGTTGAGCGGTTTTAGCGGCCGGGCCAAAAGCAATGCAGGGTACCGTTTATGGTTGGCAAAATGAGAAGGCAGAAAAACAGGCCGCTTTGACGGCGGTCTGTAACTTTAATGCGGTTGTTGAGCTATTTTGTACCCATGCGTTTTATAGCCAGTGCAAACCACCAGTTAAGCTGGTGGTTTTGATTTATGGCGAACGACGAATTATTGTTCTTGACCGCAGCCCTGAAAAAATCATTTTGCAGATTCCTTTTACTGAGGCGCTGCGCGATTATTGAGGCAAAATGTCGAATGATGACAACTGTACAATAAATCGGACAGAATTTTCAAAAACAGGAAAAAACGCTTGCAATTGGGATATTCTGGAAGTATAATTGACCCAAAAGAACATATGTTCTTTGCTGACAAGGATTGAATGGGTTAACAGATGGAAAAAGGAGAAAGCAAATGATCACAGTACAACAGTTGTCACAGCTCCGATATCTCAAGCAGGAGATCAATGTTGAGCGCGAAAGAATTATGCAGCTGCGTACAAAGTCAATATACGGTACGCGGCGGCTTGACGGTATGCCCGGCGCTGCAAAGCGCGCGGACAGAACTGCGCAGTGCGCCACTGAGCTGGCCTACCTTGAGCAGCTCCTGGCAGAGCATATGCGCCGGGCTATCTGCGAGCTGCTGCGGCTCCAGAGGTTTATCGGCGAAATACCGGATAGTGAAATGCGGCTGATCTTTTACTACCGGTACATAAAAGGACTCAGCTGGAACGCGGTTGCTTTCCGCATGGGCGGACATGATGAACAGATTCCGCGCAAAAAACATGACCGATATCTGCGTGAGCAGGCACAGAGAGAAAGCGCCTGATTCATCCGGCCAATGCGGTTGCCTTGAAATCGTGAAGGCGGCAAGTCTGGTTTTGCGCAACTGCTCAGGAAATCGAGCTCTCTGATTTTGTACGGCATTGGCGTTTTTACCCCGCAGGTCAGCCGGATATTGAATAGTTATTGTTAACCTGCCGGCATCATGCGCTTTCAGGACGGGTGCAATAAACAAATAACTGTGCCTGCCATGAAGGCAAAGCGATTCTCAACGGACGTTGAACTTGATTTGAAAAAGGATTGACATTCCTGCACTATAGTTGAGATACTATGTCCGGAGGGTAAAGAAATGCTGAAAATACTGATCGCGGAAGACGACCTTGAGCTTCGCCAGCTGTTTGCGAAGGTTTTAAGCAAAAATGGCTATGCCGTGCTTGTTGCAGGAAACGGGCAGGAAGCGCTCGAGCGACTGGATGAAGAATATGTAGATCTCATTATTTCAGATGTGATGATGCCGGTAATGGACGGGTATGAATTTGTTTCGGCGCTGCGAGAGGCGGGGTATACTACACCGGTTCTGATGATTACGGCCAAAAGCGCTTTTGATGATATGCGGCAGGGATTTGTGCTCGGGACCGACGACTATATGGTGAAACCGGTTAACGTCAACGAAATGGTGCTGCGGGTTGGCGCGCTTCTGCGCCGCGCACAGATGATCAATGAAAGACGCCAGACAATCGGCGAGACAGTGTTGGAATATGATTCCATGACGGTTTCCCGTGCGGGCAGCAGCATGACGCTGCCGCAGAAAGAGTTTATGCTGCTGTATAAAATGGCGGCTTTTCCGGGACGGATTTTTACAAGGCAGCAAATTATGGATGACATCTGGGGCGTGGATTCCGAAACGGACCCGCACACGGTTGACGTGCATATCGGCCGTCTGCGGGACCGTTTTCGTTCCAATCCGGACTTTGAAATCGTCACGATGCGGGGCGTTGGCTACAAGGTGGTGAAAAAGCATGGGGCATAAGCCGCGGCTTGGTATCCGCTGGTATTTCGTATTTTACGTGTTCGTGATTCTGTGTGTAACGGTTGGCGGCGCGGCCGGTTTGACCTGGCTGCTGAACCGATTTATCACCGAATCGCTCGTTTTGCCTGTATTTTTCTGGATTATCCTTCTGAGCATCGTGATTGGCGGTTCAATTACCACCTTTCTCAGCAGCAAGGTGCTCGCGCCGCTGACCAGTTTGAGAAAAGCGATGAGCCGGGTTGCCGGCGGGGATTTTTCTGTTCGCCTGGAACAGAAGAGCAGGATTTCGGAAATCAATGATATCTATGCGGATTTTAATCTCATGGCACGGGAACTGAGCGTTACCGAAACGCTCCAAAGCGATTTTGTTTCCAACGTTTCCCATGAAATTAAAACGCCGATCAATGCAATCGAGGGTTACGCAATGCTTTTGCAGGACAAACAGCTGTCCGCGGAAGAACGTGCGGAATATGTTGACAAGATCCTGTTTAATACCAGGAGGCTTTCAGGCCTGGTGGGAAATATCCTGCTTTTGTCCAAGGTGGAGAATCAGGCAATCCTTCCGGAACTGCGGGAGTATCGTCTGGATGAGCAGATCCGCTGCGCTATTCTTGCGCTGGAGCCAAAATGGACCGAAAAGGAAATCGAATTCGACGTTGAATTAGAGCCGGTTACCTATTGCGGCAGCGAACCGCTGATGCTGCATGTCTGGTCTAATCTGATCGACAACGCAATCAAATATTCCCCGCAGGGCGGAATGGTACATATTCGGTTGACTGCCGGACAGGATCTGGAATTCCAGATACAGGACGAGGGGATCGGCATTCCGAAAGACAAGCAGGCGCATATATTTGACAAATTTTATCAGGCCGACGGTTCACACAAAAGCGAAGGAAACGGTCTTGGCCTGGCGCTCGTCCGGCGGATACTGGATTTGTGCGGCGGAAACATACGAATCGAGAGCGGGCCGGGCAAGGGGAGCTGCTTCATTGTTTCCTTGCCGGAGAACCGTTAATCCGGGGACGGCGAAAAAGACATCGCTATTACAAAAACAACCACCGAACATGCCGGTGGTTGTTTTATTTTGCGCGCTTTCGTCAAGCCCGTTCAAAATCCGGGAGAGAGCAGAGCAAGAGAGGGCTGTCCGCAATAAGCCTGAAAACCGATATAAACAGGGAAGGTTGAACAAAAAGCAGGATTTATAAACAACCGTTGATTTGCAGTTGAGGAAGGGTTGTATATCGGAGCGTATACTCAGACCATAATAAAAACAAAAGTACTTATCAGACAAATTGTATGTGGAGGCAAAAGAATGGGACTGCTTCAATGCGCGGGCTATCTCGCTTTGATCGGCGTTGGAGCGCATATTCTCGGCGAGGCGCTGCCAAGAGACTGGTTTGATCCTTCTCATTTTCCGTATAAATGTGCAAAGTGGGAAGAAGCGCTGTATAAAGCGCTTGGCGTGCGCAGCTGGAAAGATAAACTTCCGGACATGAGCAGGATTATGCCGGATATGGTGCCAAAATCAGTAAAGCGTGCCGAACCTTCCGCATTGCTTGCCGAGACCTGCGTGGCAGAATGCATTCATTGGCTGCTCAGCCTGGCGGGATTGTTTTGCTTGAAAATATGGCCTGGCCCGGGCGGACGTTCAGTTTTTCTGCTGTGGTTTCTGGCGGGAAACCTTCCCTTTATTATGATTCAGCGATATAACCGGCCGCGGCTGGAGAGATATTTGGTTCGCCGTGCGCAGCATGGTGCGAAAGGAATTGATGAAACTCATGAAAATGCTTGTTTTGAGCTGCAACACCGGCGAAGGGCATAATTCCTGCGCCGGCGCCGTGAAGCAGGAAATGGAAAGGCGGGGCGGAAGCTGCGATATTGTCAATGCGCTTGCCCTGATCTCGGAATCGGCTTCGACCTTTGTCTGCGGCTGGCATAACCGGTTTTACCGCTATATGCCCAGGCTGTACGGAAGCGGGTATGATTTCTCGATGGAACATCCGCATCTGTTTGACGAAAAAAAGATCGGACGGCTGCTCCGTCCCGGCGTAAAACGGTTAAACGAACTGCTCGCAACAGGTAATTACGACATGATGCTGTGCGTGCACGTATTTCCGGCCGTAATGGCTGCTGAGCTGCGGAGAAATGGGCAGGCTGCTTTGCCAACAGGCTTTCTGGCGACCGACTATACCTGCAGTCCAACAGTGGAGGACGCAGATCCGGATTATTTCTTTATTCCGCATGACGATCTGAAACGGGAATTCATTCAGCGGGGAGTTCCTGCCAACAAAATTGTTTCGACCGGAATCCCTGTCAGAAAGGAATTTCAGTGTGCCGCAGACACACTGGCAAAAAGCAAGGCACGTACAGAGTTTGGAATCGGACAAAACGGGAAAAATATTCTGCTTATGTGCGGCAGTATGGGCTGCGGGCCGATGGAAGAACTGGTGCAGAGCCTTGTAAAAACGATAGGCGAGGGGAACAGCCTGAGCGTGGTTTGCGGTTCAAATAAACGATTGTACGAGTCGCTTATACAGAAAAAAGCCGATAATCTGCATTTATTTGGATATACCGACCGTGTGCCGCAGTTGATGGATGCTGCGGATTTGATGATCACCAAGCCCGGAGGGATCAGCATTACCGAGGCAGGGTGCAAACGTCTCCCAATGCTGCTTGTCGGCGCTGTGGGCGGCTGCGAGGAGAGAAACCGGGCGTTTTTTACCCAGCATGGATGGGCGCAGACCTGCAAGACGCCGGAACAAATCGCTGCGCTTGCGGCCCAACTGATTCAAAATCCGCAGAAGCTGGACGATATGCAGCAGAAACTGAACGGATTTGAAAAATACGCGGCAGAGAAGATCTGCAATATGCTCGCTGATCCGGATTTATTGCCGAATCGCTCGATTTACGCTTGATAATACCGCTTCATGTGCGAAACAGGAGAAAAAATATGAGCCGATTTCTTTCTAAACTGATCCAATATACGATTCTTATTGTGCTGCCTGTATCAATTCTGCTTGTCTGGTTTGGGGCGGAACTCGCTTTCGGTGCGCAGGTGACCTCACTAAGTGTTGCGGCCGGTGCGTTTGCCGCGGCTTTTGGACTCACTCTTCTGATTGGCCTTGTGGTTGCCTTTTTCTGCTGGATGAAGGAGAGGAAAAAAGCCCGACCCCTATTTATCTTGCACCGCTTGATCAGAACGAATAATTCAGGGGGACAAAATACGAAGAACAAATCCCTCGTGGAACGGTTTTTTGTAAAAAATTGAAGCGGAGTACGAAAAATACGACATTCTGCTTTTAAATTAGTATTGTCGGAACACGGATGAAACAGCCGGAACCCGCAATTAAAAATCCCATGACGGTCATCTGACCGCCATGGGATTTTTTGTGCCCGAAACGGTTGGGGACGACTGAGAGTCCGGGCGAACAGGAAAGGAGAGAAAAGATGGAGAATCGATGCAGCCGATGTGTCTGGAACAAGATCGGGGAATGCGGACGGGGATTCTGTCCCTTTGCAAGATGCTTTTATGAGCGAAAGGAGGAGAGAAAGAATGGCTGGGAAGAGAACGGCGAAGGGCGGCAGATCGCAAAGCTTCGCACAGACCTTTCGCAGGATACTTGAAGGCCGGGCGGACGCTGCTGAGCTTGCGAGTCTGGATGAATCAACCTTCGATTTTGCCGAAGGGACGCCCAGGGATGAGATCATTGCGATGACTATTGTGCGAAAGGCGATGCGCGGAGACGTCACAGCGGCCAAATTTATCCGGGAGATCGCGGATGCGCAGACGCAGCAGGAGCAGGAGTCTGATGGGGCGCAGAAATATGAGATCACCTTCAAGGTCCTGGAGGAAGAAGAGTGAAAAGGCGCACGATCGGTCTGACGGCAAGGCAGATGGCCTTTGTCAACGCCGGTGCGGACGAGGTGCTTTTCGGCGGTGCGGCGGGCGGCGGAAAGAGTTTCGGGCAGATTATTGACGCGCTTGCCTATGCAGTGCGCTGGCCCGGTTCAAGGCAGCTGATTCTTCGGCGGACGATGCCGGAGCTGGAGAGGACCCTGATCCGCACGGCACAGCTGCTTTATCCGCGTGAATTGTACAGTTACAACAAAAAGGAACGGATCGGGACCTTTACCAACGGTTCCACAGTGGAATTCGGCTATTGCGGCGCAGAAAGCGACGTTTACCGCTACCAGAGCGCGGAATATGATCTGATACGATTCGACGAACTGACTCATTTTACCGAGCACATGTATCTTTACATGCTGTCGCGGCTGCGCGGCGCGAACGAGTTCCCAAAGCAGATGAAAAGTACCACGAATCCGGGAGGGATCGGACACGACTGGGTGAAGCGCAGATTCGTGGATATCGGGCCGCCGGAACAGGAGCGGGTGACCTCGACCGGCAGCCGGATCTTTCTGCCGGCCCTGCTGCGGGACAACGCCTTCCTGCGCAAGAGCGATCCGTCTTATGAAAAACGTCTGCTGAACCTGTCGGACGGTGAACGCCGGGCGCTGCTGGACGGAGAATGGGATCTTCTGGACGGGAGATATTTCTCCGAGTGGTCGCGCAGTATTCATGTGATAGAACCTTTTGAGATCCCCGCGCATTGGCGCCGGATCTTTACGATGGATTACGGACTGGACATGCTGGCGGGATACTGGATTGCCTGTGCGCCGGATGGGCGCGCGTATGTTTATCGGGAGTTGTATGAATCGAACCACATTATTTCAAGCGCAGCCAGGCGGATACTCGAGCTGACCAAAGAGGAGATAAGCCTGTGGTATGCGCCGTCCGATCTGTGGAACCGCAGACAGGACAGCGGCAAAAGCGCGGCGGAAATTTTTGCACAGCACGGCATTGAGCTGACACGGGTGAGCGGCAGCAGAATCGCGGGCTGGTATGCGATGAAGGAATTGCTGCGCCCCCGGACAGATGAGCAGGGAAAGCAGACGGCGGGCATTTTGTTTTTTAACTGCTGCGTTAACGCGGCGCGCTGCATTCCGGCAATTCTCAGAGACCAGAGTGACCCGAACGACTGCGCCGTTCAGCCGCATGAGCTGACCCATGCGCCGGACGCGATTCGCTATTTCGCGTCCGAGTGGAGAGGAAACGAAGAGTGCGGGGAAAGTGAGGATTCGCGAGAATACCAAAGGCAGCTGGAAAACCTGCTGGGCTATGCACAGTATTGAGCGGAATAGTAAGAGCATTATTCAAAAATCAAAGGAGGACAAAAAATGACAGTGTGGACGGGCGCGCTGCTCGGCTTTTTGCTGGGCGGGATTCTCGGCGCTGTATTTTATTGGCGGTTCATCGGAAGAAAAGAGAGGATGCAGCAAACGGTTTTGAAGGAAACAAACTGGGAACCTTCTCCGCTGGCAGACGCCGAGGAACGCGCATTTTTGAAACAATATCGAAATTTTCTGATTTACAGCGGAAGCGGAAAGGGGCAGGAACCTATTGAAACAGAGAATTAAACCCAGAGAGATTTTTCGGGAATATGAAGACTGCGTAGCCTACAACACAAGCATTGGACTTTATGAAACGGTGAGGCAGAACGAGAAGTTTTATCTCGGACAGCAGTGGGAAGGTCTGGTTGCGCCGGATCTGGATAAGCCGGTTTTGAACTTTCTCAAACGTGTTTCCAGTTACATCGTGGCCATGCTGGTCAGCGACGATATCGGCATAGAGCTTACCCCGTTCCGGCGCACGACCGAGAACGAGCATAAATGTGAGCTGCTCAAGCGGGAGATCGAGCAGGTGATCGAGCACGCAAAAGCAAAAACGCTGACGCGCGACATGCTCAGGGACTGTGTCGTAGACGGCGACGGCTGCTTCTTCTGGCATTTTGATCCCACAACGGGCGGACCGCAGCCGGTTAAAGGAGAAATCAGGGTTGAACTGGTGGACAACACCCGGGTGCTTTTCGGCAACCCGTTTGACTCGGAGGTGCAGCGCCAGCCTTATATTCTGCTGGTCAAACGGGAACAGCTGTCCTCGGTGCGGGAGCGTGCAAACCGTTTTGGCGGACGCGCCGCCGATATACGCCCGGACCGGGAAAGCCGTCTGTATGGCGAGGAAGGCTACAGTCCGCAGGATCTGGTGACGGTGCTGGTCAAGCTTTTCCGCACCCAGGAAGGAAAGGTCTGCTTTACCGAAGTTACCCGCGATGCGGTTGTCCGCCCGCTGACCGAGACCGATTACACACTGTATCCGGTCAGCTACATGAGTTATGAAAAGGTGCGGGGAAGTTATCATGGACAGGCGGTCCTGACCGGTCTGATCCCGAACCAGATCGCGGTGAACAAGCTTTGGGCTATGGCGCTGCACCATCAGCACACCATGGCTTTCCCCAAAATCTTCTATGACCGCATGAAGATCAAACAGTGGTCCAACCGGGTTGGGGAAGCGATCGGTGTGAGCGGAAATCCGAGCGACGCGGTCAGCGCCGCGTTCCGTGCGCCGGATATGTCCGATCAGCTGCTGACCATTGTGGAGAGGACGATTCAGTACACAAAGGATTTCATGGGCGCTTCGGACGTTGTGCTCGGCAACGTCAGCCCGGACAACGCATCC
>CALWZE010000010.1 GCA_944385925.1 uncultured Clostridia bacterium | reverse complement strand
CAAAGGCTGCGCCACGGAGGATTATTCCGACGTACTCGGCGCAGCCGGGTACATAGAGGAAGAACCCCTGTTACCGGTGGCGTCGTATGTGCCGCCGATGTGTGATTTAGATTACTATAGCATTTGCTCCCAAATACAGACGGTTAGCGATATATGGACAGATCAAGAAGGATATTGGACAAATTCTGCGGAAATTATGCGAGCAAAAAGGTGTGGAAATTATAGAAGCAGAAGCATGCCCTGACCATATTCACATGCTAATCAGCATACCGCCTAAGTACAGTGTATCACAAATCATGGGGTATCTCAAAGGAAAAAGCAGTCTTATGATATTCGACCGGCATGCGAATTTAAAATACAAGTATGGAGACCGGCATTTCTGGGCGAGGGGGTACTATGTGGACACAGTGGGACGGAATAAAAAGCAGATACAAGAGTACATACGGAATCAACTAGAGGAGGACAAGGTCGCAGACCAAATCAGCATTAAGGAATTTATCGACCCGTTTACGGGTAGCAAGAATTCCAAGGCATAAAAATAGCCCCTTCAGGGGCCAGCCATGAGTCAGCAATGCAGTTGGCCGACCCATTCGCGGCCCCTTTAGGGGCATTGTCCGTATTGTGCCCTTCTAGGGCTAACTCAAGCCCCCGGCTTAGCCGGGGGTCCTGACTAATTATGAGTTTGAACGTCATGGGAGAGACCGGACTGTAGCTGTGCCCGGCAGCTTTATGCAGGCAGTATCGCGGCGGATGAGCACATCCCGGCGGGAGATGAAAGACGGTTATCCGCAATAAATGATTTAAGGCCCCGAGTAAAATCAGGGCCTTTTGTTGAATAAAGAGCGCAGGGTTTTGCTGTGAAAGTCCCGAAACAGTTAAGCATCAAGTCAGCGTAAAGCATGCTGCTGACAGAAAAATATTCATAAAACAGTTTCAACAAAGCAGAGTTGCTTTTACAGGTCGCAGGACAAATAAAATAAAGTGAATTTGACCGGCGGGCCGGTCATAGGCCAGTCGTTATCAGGGGCGTGCGGGCCGTCAGCTTATTCGATTGTGTGTCTCATAAAAAAGTAAAAACAGTTTCCGTGCTCTAAAGCGCGGCGTCATTAAAGCCGCTAAGAAATTGTGCAAGATGAGCTATTATGGCTGTTAATAGGGTTCGCCGCCTTGTCGAATAACCCGGAAAGGTGGGAAGGCTTTGAGAAATAGCGCTGACTGTCCGGTTGAAAGCGGGAAACAGCAATGCGGCGCGCAATCCGGGAAAAGTACCTGTGTGCAGCGGTTACTTACAGGCCCGTCGTTTGAGAAAGAGCAGACTTAAAATACAGAATGTGCCATAGAGAAGGAAAAAGAAGAGAGATTGCAAAAAATCAATGGGATAAGGGGAAGGGGGAATAAAGGAGAGATAACAAAGCCCGGCCAGCAGTCCACAAAGAAGATTGAGCGGGATAAAGGAGAAAAGCACGAGATTCAGCCAGCAGAGCAGATAAGCCGGACGGCGTTTGCTGATTTTCCCCGCAATGAAAAAGAGTGCGACGCCGACGGCCTGAATAATCAGGCCACCCGCTATACTTGCGCCGTCCTGCTTGTCGTACCAGGATGCAAATGCGCAAAGCAGTCCGACAACAGCGAAAAATACAGAGCCGGTTTGCAAAACCGCTGCCCAGATTCCGGCATAGTCGCTGGCAGAAGCAGCGGCCGGCGGTTCGATTCCTTTGAGAAGATAATCGGTCGTTACCTCAAAATACTCGCTGAGCGCAACGATCTTTTCCGGGTCGGGAACACTCTGTTCGCTTTCCCATTTTGAAACAGCCTGGCGGGATACGCCGAGCCGGTCTGCGAGCTCCTCCTGCGAGATTCCCTTTGTTTTGCGAAGATATTGAATTCGATCTGAAATAGTCATGTTATTTTCGCTCCTTTCGTAGTGAAGCCATTGTAGCGTCGCCGCCGGTTGCGCCTCCACCATTCGGGCATGGAAAACTGTCAACCGCCGGTTGCGAGAGCGAAAAAAGCAGGAAAATACCCTTTATAAGGCCCGTTTTCGCTGCCTTCGATGCACAATCCCAGACAGCACAAGCGCGAGCAGGGCGGTTGCTGAGATCAGGCAGCCGGCTTTTAATCCGTTCGGTTGGTAACAGAGCTCTATGCGATGCGATCCGCTCTCAAGCGGAATGCCGGTAAGCGCGCCGGCGATTTTCACCGGCTGAACAGTGCGGCCGTCTACCTTGACGTCCCAGCTGCTGCTGTAGGGAATTGAGAGGAACAGCAAGCCGTCCTGCGCGGCCGTGATGTCTCCGTTTAATCCGCGGCTCCAGATTTCATGAATGACAAGCGGCTGGCTGCGCAAGCTGTCCAGCAGTTCGGCGTCTGCAAGCCGGGTTGTGCCGGAAGCGGTTGCGCACAGCGCCTCCAGCAGCGCGCGCGTGTTTTGCGCCGGGTCGTCTGCGGCGGGAAAAACAAATTCCGAAGCGTCGGAGTCGGCCATAAAGCCGAGCGGAAGCGCATCGGCGTTTTCGTAAATCGCCCGGTCACGCAGCGCGGCATAAGGCGTATAACCGTCGGAAATGGAATCCGAGATCACAAAGCGCAGTCCCAGAAGATCGTCGGCAAGCGGGCTGCCGGACTGGTAGGAGACGGATTTGAAATTCCCGCCGTAACCGATGTTTCGGTAGAATCCCTGAAGCGCCGGGTCATAGGAAGAGCTGAACAGGGAAAGGTTCATGAAACCGCGCCGCAGACCGCCGTTTACGTCGGTCAAATCCTCTACGCGATAATAGCCGTCAGGCAGGCGGGAGATTAGCGAGGCATACTGCTGGTTTAAATCTGCCTGCTCAGATTTAAGCGGAAAAACATTTTGACGGTCGACGCCGTCAAGAATCCAGACTCCGTTGGCGAAAAGTTCGAGCGCAAGCAGCAAGGTCAGGCCGACGGATACGAGCCGTGTGCGCCTTGGACGGTACAGCAGCAGGAGAACAAGCAAACCATAAATCAACGCCGCACCGATCGTCGCCGCGACTGGGCCGAAAGGAAGCTCATCTTTCAAAAACAGCGACAACACCCCGTACAATGCGGCGGGGCAGAACAGCAGAACAGCGGTGAGCTTTCTGTTGACAAATGCGTCCGCTCCCAACACCGTTAGACTCTCGGCGGCGAGGAGAATAAGCAGGAAACAAAAACAGAAGGCATAGCGATAGGCGAAAGCGTTTGGGTAGGCAAAGCCGTGCCAAACGATATCCAGTGCGGGGAGTAGAAAGCTGACAAGCATGAACAGGATAAGCAAGCCTCCCGCAATGCGCGTGCGCACGCCGATCCGACGGTTAATAAACCACAATCCGGCCAGAAGAAAAACCAGGACTGAGCAAAAAATCGTCGGCGCGCAGGCGTTGCCGATACTGTCAAAACTGCCGCAGAACAATTTGCAGGCAAATTGCTTTGCGGTGAAATTAAAGACGCCGTAACCGTTGTAACTTTCCAGCCCAATCGATTTTAAATAGTCCAGAGCCATCGGGACAAGAAGAGGCGCGCAGATCGCGGCCGCGGCTACAGCGTGCCCGGCAAGACGCAGCACGGCGCCGATGACCCGGCTGAATTTTTGACCACAGGCAACGGCGCGGAAAATCATATACAAAAGTAAAAATAGTCCTACAATATACGATATGTAGAAATTTGACCAAAAGAGGAGGACGAGTGAGAGAAAAAGCAGCACGCTGTTTTTTCTTTGAATCAGTTTTTCCGTGCCGAGCGCCGCCAACGGAAGCCAGATAAAGGCGTCGAACCAGAACAGGTTGATGAAGTAGAAGAAGACATAGCTCATCAAGCCATAGCAAAGGCTTAATCCAACCCTGAGCCGCGCATCCAATGAGGAGAATCGCGCGCGAAGGAGGATATCCATTGCGCAGGCGCCTAAACCGAGTTTCAGGCCAAGCAGGAGAAAGGCAACTGTTTCGCAGGAAAGACCGGGCAGCAGAAGGAACAACAGCGTAAAGGGGCTGGAGAGATAATAGGCGAAAGTACCGCTCATCCCGATGCCCAGCGCAGCGTTCCAGGAAAACAGAAATTCGCCGCGGCGATAAGCTTCAAAAAAGGCGCTGTATTGGGTGGCCATGTCCGAAATCGCGATGGATTTTTCCCCGAAGAATCCCAAACCTGCAAAGCCAAAAATCAAATTGAGAAGCAGAAAAGTAATAATCAGGCAGAGTATGGGCTCAATCGCCTGTGCAGCCGGCCGCTTTATTTTCATTAACTATCCCTCCAGCAAATAACAATATCATAATACAGGATTTTGCTGAAAAAGAAAAGCGGAAAAACCTTTTTTAGAAGCTCTGTATCTGAATTCCTATAACAAAAACGCAGCAGGACTCCTTTATAAAGAAGGAAAATTTGTATTATTTATTTGTAATATTACAGATAATATAAATCTGGCGAAAAGACTTTGCGCATTTTTAAGAAGGGCGAGCCGCACGCTGCGACTGTTTTAAACGTGAATGTCAAGGCAGCCGAATAGATCAATAGCCGAAAAGGGCGCAATGTCTGCCTATGAGCCGGCTTGATCAGCAAAGAGATAAATTTAACCCAGGTTTTGCAAAAATTTTTGCTTCGTTTCTGCAGTGGATTGATAGCCGGAAGATCCTGTGTGCTGAAAACAGAAAAAAAGCGGCAGGCGCGGACAAATTGCTATCCGCGCCTGCTTGCTATAAATGATAATTTTCAAGAATCAATTAGCCTGCCGTTATGGGGGAAGGCCCATCCGTGTCCCGCTTTATGCTGCCGCTGCGCATTTCCCGCAGTACCTTGCGAAATTGCCATGTAAACAAAGATGCGGTTACGACAACGGCGAGAAAATCAGCGATTGGTTCCGCTGCAAAAATCGCGGTGGTTTTGTCCGCCGGGAACAGGGCGGGCATGATATAAATAAGCGGAATAAGCAGGAATACCTTGCGCAGCAGGGCGAGGAAGAGGGAATATTTTGCATTGCCAAGCGCGACAAAGGTTTGCTGACAGGCGATCTGAATACCAAAGATGCAGTTGACAAGCATATAAATCCGAACGGCGTTGGACGCGAAGGCGACCAGTTCCGGATCGCTGTTAAAAATCAGGATAAAGGCCTGAGGGAACAGTTGCACGCCCGCCCACAAAAGGGTTGAATAAGAGGTGCATACAATCAAAAGCAGGAAAAATGCACGCTTGACACGCTCGACGTTGTTTGCGCCGTAATTGTAGCTGACAATCGGCTGTGCGCCCTGGGTCAAACCGGTCAGCGGCATGAGGGAAAACTGCATCAGGCTGGTCAGAATTGTCATGGTGCCTACAGCGAGATCGCCACCGTATTTCAGCAGCGAGGAATTGAAGCAAACCGCAATCAGGCTTTCGGTCGAGTTCATAATAAACGGAGAAAGTCCAAGCGCAATGCAGGGCATGAGAACCTTTGGATTTATCCGCATAGCGGAAGTCTTCAGCCGCAGATTGGTTTTTTTGCCGGTCAGGAAAAGCAAAATCCAGACCATTGAAATAGCCTGCGAAATGATAGTGGCCAATGCAGCGCCTTTGACGCCCATGTTGAAAGTGAAGATGAAGATGGGATCGAGGATAATATTGCTGATGGCGCCAATCAGAACCGTGAGCATACTGGTTGTCGTAAATCCCTGGGCGCTGATAAAGTTGTTAAGGCCGAGGGTCATCTGGACAAACAGGGTGCCGGCTGTGTATATATTCATGTACTCCAACGCGAAGCCGATGGTGTTTTCGCTTGCGCCGAACAAAAGCAGCAGCGGCTCGGCGAAAAGGAGAAACACGGCTGTCAGCAGGATAGAGAGAATCAGCAGAAGGGTGAAACAGTTGCCGAGAATCTTTTCTGCGCCTTCTTTATCCCCTTTGCCAAGGCAGATAGATGCACGGGGCGCACCGCCCATGCCGCCGAGAGCCGCAAAGGCGGAGATGATCATAATGATCGGCAGGCAGACGCCGACGCCGGTCAGGGCGAGTTTTCCGACCTCTTCGATGTGGCCGATATACATGCGGTCCACCAGATTGTAGAGCAGGTTGATAACCTGGGCGGCGACTGCGGGCGCGGCAAGAGATAAAAACAGTTTGCCGACCGGCGCAGTGCCGAGCCGCTCGGTTTTGTTGTCGTTCATTGCGCATTCATTCCTTTCCGAGATACTGTTGACATTTTGCGCTTTATGCGTAAAATAGTTTACACGTAAACTATTGAAAAGTCAACAGTTTTCAGGAGTATCATGGATGAAACTGAATCAGAGTATTGAATTGGTCCGGTTAATTAAGAAAGCCGGGGATCTGTATGACAAAATGATAGCCCGCTGCGCAGAGACGTGCGGTGTCTCCAAGCAGGAGGCAGATGTGCTGGTCTTTCTTGCAAACAATCCGGAAAACGGCACAGCGCGCGAGGTTGCGCAGATGCGCGGATGCTCAAAAGCCTATGTTTCGAAAGCGGTTGATCGCTTGATGGCCCGCGGTTATATCCGCGCAACAACGGACGAGCAAGATCGCCGTATGCAGCGTTTGCAAATTACGGGCCTTGCGCACGCCACTGTACAGGCGATCCAGACTGCACATTGTGATTTTGCTGCTTATCTGACAAAGGGAATTACTGCACAGGAAAAAACTGTTTGTATGCAGGCAATTCAGAAAATTGCAGAGAATATGGAGCAAATCAAACAAGCCGGCATTTACGATTGAGCTGCGATCTGAGCAGGCGGAAAGGAACTTATTGTCGGCAATTCCCGGGATACCTGATGATTGACTTGTTCCATGGGATGTTTGTCCGCAAATAGAGAGTTTCCCTGTGCAAGGGCAATAGCTGATAAACTGATAAAAAATATTCAAAAAATAAGCGTCCATCGGCATCCGCTGCCGGTGGGCGCTTATTTGTGCTTTGTGTTGTTTGTGTTTCGTGTTGGCTGTGCGAAATTCCCCGGACTTTGAGACGAAGCAAAGAAGCTTTAGGCAAAGCGAAAGATGGTGGAGAAGCATAAGAGAGGGACAAGACAAGGAGGCTTCCGGTTCAAACACAACGGGAAAAGAAAGCAAGTTCAGCACTTCTTAAGAAGATTGCCAGCAGAGAAGCCATGCGGGATTTGTGCATGCCCAAAGCTAATCCGGGAGTTGTGGGCGTGCGGTATTTCATATGCCCAAAAGCCGCCTTTTAAAGTGAATCGGGCTTTGGCAAATCCGGATTTATCGCTTGAAGATAACGCTTGCGGCTGTGCGGAATATACCTATGCACGTTTGTTTGGGCCGTTTTTGTGTACGGTCGTCGGGAAGGTCAGTGTGAAGACGGTGCCTTCATTCTCGCTGCTGGAAGCGCGGAGGGTACAATGGTTGCTTTGCGCAAGCGCCCGTGCAATCGCAAGCCCAAGCCCATAACCACTGCTGGCCCGGGAATCGTCGGCACGATAGAACCGCTCGAAAATATTCTCCAGCTGTTCCTTGGTCATCGGCTGGCCAAGGTTACGCACCTTCAGTTCGCCGGTCCTTTTTCCGCAGGGCGCAAGCGTCAGGGTCACGGCTGTGCCCGGCGCGGCATATTTTCGGGCATTGTCTATGAGAATCGAGACAATTTGGGTTATTTGGGCCTCGTCGGCAAGCGCCCACAGATCCTTTTCGATCCGGTATTCAAATCCAAGTCCCGATTCATACAGCAGCGGCTCAAACAGAAGAGATTCTCGCATGGCGATTTCAGAGACACAGATGGGACTGTGTTTTACCTTTTGCGAGGTGTTTTCCGCGCGAGCCAGTCCAAGCAGCTCACCGGTCAGCTGCTTCATGCGGTCGGATTCGGCCCGCACCCGCTCGATCTGTGTCCGGCCGTTTTCATCCAGCGCATTAGACTCGCTGAGCAGCTCCAGATTGGAGCTGATGACCGTCAATGGGGTGTTCAGTTCGTGCGAAGCGTCTGCAACAAATTGTTTCTGTTTGTCCCAGGCCTGCTGAATGGGTTTGACCGCGAGTGAGGACAAAAGAACGCTTAGTCCAAAAAACAGCGCAAGCGCAGCTGCGCCGCCGGCAATCAGCCCGCGATTTAAACCTGTCAAAATGGAGTTTTCAAAAGACATGTCCGCGAAGGCGATGCGGATTTCTCCGGGAGTCGCTATCATCAAATAGCGCAGTCCCAGATTTTCCAGCACGCCCTGATCGGTGTTTTGCGCAAGACATGCGGCGCATGCGGAGAGAAGCAGATCATCTCCAACGCTCATGTTGCCGGAAAGCCGGGTCACCTGCCCGGTCGAGGAAATACTGACTGTGAAATGCAGCACCTGATTGCTTTGCGGATCAAAGTAGGGCGTCAGGCCATTATTTATACCGGAAAGAGACCGCTGAAGCACTTCCACCGCTGTCTGACTTGCGCTTTCTTTAGCAGCAAAATATACAGCAGTAAAAACCATGGCAAGCAGAAGGGTGACGACCAGCATCAAAATCAGAACAAATTTCCACTTGAGCTTTTTTATCATACCGTTTCCTCCAGCCGGTAACCCAGATTGCGCATCGCTACAATGGAAACGCGGGAACCGAGAAAGGTGAGCTTTTTGCGTAGAAAAGAAATATATACCTCAACATTGTTATACTCCGCGTCGCTGTCATACCCCCATACCTTCACAAGCAGCGTTTCCTTGGAGACAACAGCTCCCTTCTGCATCATCAGCTGGCGCATGATATCCAGCTCTTTTTTGCGCAGAGAAAGACGCTGCGTTCCGCAACTGAGTTCGGCGGCTGAGAGATTCAGCGCAAGATCGCCGAAACGCAGTACATCCATAACAACCTCGCCCCCGCGCCGGGTAACCGCGCGCATACAGGCAAGCAGCTCCTGGGTTTCAAAAGGCTTGGTCAAATAATAGTCTGCGCCGCAGTCCAAACCGGCAACGCGGTCCCCGGTGTCTCTGCGCGCAGTCAGCAGAATAACGGGAGTGGAGTCGCCGCCCCCGCGCAGCTCCCGCAGAACTGAAAATCCGTCCATGCGGGGAAGCATGACGTCCAGCAGAATCAGGTCATAGATTCCGCTTTGTGCTTCTTCCAATCCGGTTTCACCGTCATACACCGCGTGCGGTTCATAACCCGCTTTGCGTGCGATTTCAACCAGAGTATCGGCCAGCCTGCGCTCATCCTCGACAATCAACAGTTTCATATTTTCCCCTCTTTGCGGCTTTTGAAGGAGTACAGAATTCCATAAGATAGTGCCCGCTTATCAAACATAAGCAGGCATTCCTGAAATTGTATTTAATATAGTATAGCATAAACCTTAAAACGCACTGAAATTCCGAGAGAATTAATTGACTTAATGCTGAAAACGTTGTAATATTTGAACAAGTACACGTTTTTTATGCAATCCGACAATTACAGGAGATGTTTGACAAACGATGAAGGTATTGCTGGTGAATGGAAGCCCTCGTCTTAATGGCAATACAAGACTGGCGCTTGAGACGATCGGCAATGGTGTTCGAAACAATCGTCCGGATTGGGCGGTAGAAATGATCGACATCGCAGAGCATAAGATCAGCGGATGTATCGCATGCGGGAGCTGCAAAAAAAACGGCGGTTCCTGTGTTTTGGATGATGAGACCAACGACCTGGTTGAGCAGCTTGCGGAAACAGATCTTGTTATTCTCGGTACGCCGGTTTACTGGTGGGGTGTCAGCGCGCAGCTGAAACTGTTTATTGACAAATGGTTTTCCCGCGGAAAAGAGCTCGGGTCAATGCACAAAAAACTGGGGCTTGTTGCGGTAGGTGCAGCGCCTGTTACGGACCGTGAATATGGCCTGATCGAAGAGCAGATGAAATGTATCTGCGAATATATGGGCTGGGACTTTGTGTTCAGTGAAGCGATCAGTGCAAGCGGCGCAGGTGACGTCAGCGCACAGACCGATACAATGGAACGGCTTGGCCGGTTGTACAAAATGCTTTGATCCGTCTGCGGCGGCGGTTTGAAGCATATATTTCGGCTTGCAAAGGGGTGCAATATGGCTTAGGGCCGTATTGTACCTCCTTTTTGATTTTTACTGAAAATATAGAAAAATCTGCCGCGGAAGCGGCGGCGGCCCCCAATAAATGGGCCGTTGGGAGGGAATTGAATGGCGTTTATTGAGTTTCAGAATGTGACTAAGGTTTATCAGATGGGGGAGGTGGAGATCCCAGCGCTCAATGGGGTGAGTTTTACTGCAGAAAAAGGGGAGTTCATCGTCATCGTTGGCCCGTCCGGCGCAGGAAAATCCACCTTGCTGAATATTTTGGGCGGCATGGATGCGCGGACGGCCGGGACCATCCTGCTGGACGGTGCGGTGATCAGCGACTATAACGAAAAGCAGCTGACCGATTACAGAAGGTATGATGTAGGGTTTGTATTTCAGTTTTATAATCTTATTCAGAACCTGACCGCGTTGGAAAATGTTGAGCTTGCATCTGAAATCTGCCGTGAACCGCTTGATTCCATGGAGGTGCTTCGGGAGGTGGGGCTTGAGCAGCGCGCAAACAACTTCCCGTCCCAGCTTTCCGGCGGTGAACAGCAGCGGGTGGCGATTGCGCGTGCGCTTGCGAAAAATCCCAAGCTGCTGCTGTGTGACGAGCCGACCGGCGCACTGGACTACAAAACGGGCAAGGCGATCCTTCTGCTGCTTCAAAATACCTGCCGCCAGACCGGCAGAACCGTGGTGGTGATTACCCACAACCAGGCTTTTACTAAAATCGCCGACAGGGTGATCGAGGTTAACAGCGGTCTTGTTGTCAGAAGCTATACAAATACAGCGCCGCTTTCGGCCGAGACGATCGAATGGTGAGCGCATGAAGGATAAAACATTTCAAAAAGACGTCTGGCGGTCGATCCGGCACTCGATGAGCCGGTTCCTGGCGATTTTCGCAATTGTTGCGCTGGGCGCGGGATTTTATGCCGGCCTTGGTGCAACGGCGCCGGATATGCGGGTGACCGCGGACCAGTACTGCGATGAAGGCAACATGATGGATATTCATCTGTTGTCCACGCTCGGTTTTTCTCAGCAGGATATCGACGCCATCCGGCAGCAGGACGGTGTGCTCGGTGTAATGGCGGGATACAGCGCCGACTTTTTTTCCGAAATTGATGGAAACAGAAAGGTCGTGCGCATTCATTCGCTGCCCGAAAATACTTCTGAGGATAATGAGGACTACATAAATCGCCCCCTTCTTGTGGAAGGGCGGATGCCCGAGGCACCGAACGAATGCCTGCTCGGTATCAGCAAGCTGGATCAGAAGACGGTCGGCGTCGGCTCCAAGATTGTTTTGCAGGATGAGGACGGGGAACTGGAGGACACCCTTAAATACAGCGAATATACTGTAGTTGGCATGGTTCAGTCCTCCTATTATCTTTCTTTTTCCCTTGGCAGCAGTACGATTGGCTCCGGTACGATCGATCATTTCATGTATGTGCCGCAGCAGGCATTCAGCGTCGAGGCCTATACCGATGTGTTTGCAACGGTGGAGGGTGCGGCGGCGCTCAATGCGTTTTCTCAGCAGTATGACGATCTGGTTGATCCGGTGATCGATAATATCGAAGCTATTGCGGACGAGCGGGCGCAGATTCGGTATGACGAGGTCTATGCCGAGGCGACCCAGGAGCTTGCGGATGCGCAGGCGGAACTGGACGATGCGCGTGAAGAAGCGGACCAGGAGTTGGGGGATGCCTATGACGAGCTGATGGAAAATCAGCAGAAGATTGAGGACGGCGAGCGGGAGATTTCTGAAAACGAGCAGAAACTGCAGGACGCCGCTGCCGAAATCGAGTCCAACAACAACCGTCTTCGGACGATTCAAAATGATTTTGATGCCTCCTATGGCAAATATCAGGAAGCATTGGAGCTGTACAACGATGGCTTGGCCCAATATGAGGAGGGCCTCGCGGGTTGGCAGCAGCTGTCTCAGCTGCAGCAGGGCTATTGGCAAGTGTACAGACTTTACCAGGGGATGGGTTTAAGCGATGAGGAGATCGCGCAGCGGCCGCTTGATCCGACCGGTCAGATTGACCCGACCGGTATGACGATGGGGCAGGCGGCGCAGACCCTTCTGGAGCAGCTGAGTTCAGCTGACGAGGCCGCACAGCAAACGGCGCTTGCCGCAATGAAACAGACGCTGGATGACAACAAAAAGGTGCTGGACGAGACGGGCGCAACTCTTGCGGAAAACGGCGAGAAGCTGGAAGCGGCGAGGACCGAGCTGGCCAACGGCTGGTACAGCCTGAATACCGCAATAGAGCAGCTGGAAACCGGACGCCAGGAGCTGGAAGATGCACGCGTCGAGATTGCGGACGGTAAAAAAGAACTGGAAGACGGCTGGCAGGAATATAACGATGCGAAGGCCGAGGCTGATGAGAAACTTGCCGACGCGCAGAAAGAACTGGATGACGCGCGCGAGTTGGTGGACGATCTCGAGGTGCCGGACTGGTATGTGCTTTCCCGCCATACAAATGTCGGATTTGCCAGTTATGAGTCGGATGCCGATCGCATGGCTTCCCTTTCCACCGTGTTCCCGGTCCTGTTTTTCCTTGTGGCAGCGTTGGTGGCGTTGACGACCATGACCAGAATGGTTGAGGAAGAACGGGTGATCATCGGTACTTATAAGGCATTGGGCTATTCCAGCTGGAGAATCATTTCAAAGTATCTACTCTATGCGTTGCTGGCAAGCCTGATCGGATCGGTCATCGGCATTGCAATAGGCTTGGTCGCGCTGCCGCTGGTCTGCTACAATTCCTATCGGATTCTGTATACGGGACCCGATCTTATAATCGGTCTGAATTTGAAGTATGTAATTGAAGGCGCTTTAGCGGCAACTGCCTGTACGATGCTTTCCACCTATGCTGCTTGCCGCTCCTCCCTGCGGGAACCGGCAGCGTCTCTGCTGCTGCCGAAGGCGCCGAAAGCAGGCAAGCGCATCCTGCTGGAACGGATCGGATTTATCTGGCAGAGAATGAAATTTACCTCAAAGGTAACCTGGAGAAACATTTTCCGATACAAAAAAAGGCTGATAATGACTCTGGTTGGCATTGCGGGTTGCACCGGATTGCTGTTGACCGGGTATGGCGTCAGAGATTCGGTCTCCTCCATTCTGACCAACCAATACGGAAAGGTATATCTTTACGACACAGTGATCGGTGTGGACGGAACAGAGGTATCGCCGGAGCTGGAAGCGCTGCTTGAGGACACGGAGCAGTTCTCCGATTCGGTGCTGACGGCGGTGAAATCGGCTGATATTGAAGCGAACGGCCGGACAATCCAAGGCTATACCATGGCGCCGCAATCTTCGTTGGAAGGGTTTATTCGATTCCAGACCCGTGACGGCGATCCGGTTGAATTTGGTTCCGGCAGCGTGGTTATAACCGAAAAAGCCGCAAAGGTTCTTGAAGTAAAAGTGGGCGACGACGTTTTCATCAAGGATGGAGACGGAAAGCTGGTGCCGTTCACGATTACCGGAATCACAGAGAACTATATCCAGCATTATCTGTACATCGATCCGGCACTCTATGAGCAGGCCATGGGTGAAGCGCCGGAATACAATCAGGTGTGCGCAATTTCCACAGCCGATACCGAAGAAGAGCAGCAGGCTCTTACCGACCGGCTGCTGAGCACAGCCGGGGTGTCGACGGCGACCTTCACCTCGGAAATCAGCGCATCCTTTGACGATATGCTGGAGTCGCTGAACTATGTTATTCTTGTAATAATTCTCTGTGCGGGCGCCCTGGCTTTTGTTGTGGTCTACAACCTGACCAACATCAATATAACAGAACGGCGGCGTGAGCTTGCGACCATCAAGGTCCTGGGATTCCACCGGCGTGAAGTGCAGAACTACATTTTCCGGGAAACCAATTTGCTGACCCTTTTTGGCTCAATTATTGGACTTGGCGCCGGAAAACTTATGCATGGGTTTGTCATCGGAACGGTGGAAGTGGATATCGTCATGTTCGGCCGCGACATCGCACCGATGAGTTATCTGATCAGTTTCCTGCTGACCAATCTTTTCTCGCAGCTGGTCAATCAGTTCATGAAGCGGCGGCTTTCCAAAATCGACATGGTGGAAAGCCTGAAGTCGGTGGACTGATCCATTTAAAGCACAGGCCGGCAAAAGTTGCCGGTGATGGGGATGTTGAGAAAAGTGCGGCTGGATAGCCGGCAATATACAGTTGAAAAGCATTAAAAAAGCCACCGGGAACAGCAATATTCCCGGTGGTTTTTTAAAGCATTAATTTTGTCAGGCTCGGACAAAAGCGAATAAACAAAAGATAAATCAGCGGGCCTGCGCTGCAGGGTGATCCGCCTGCATCTTCGCCATATCTTTTTCGATAGGGTGAAAACAGACAATAACCAACATCACGGCGGCGATAAGCATTGGCACCCAGCCAAGCATGGCAGTCAGCGAACTAAGCGCGGTGGCAGGCTGGGTTTCCAGCTCGGCGTTGAAACCGGCAGCGGAAAGCGCGCCGGTCATCAGGAGATTGGCGCCCGCCTTGGAGAGTTTGGCGGCGAGATTGTCGGCAGTGGAAACGAGACTGTCGATCCGGCGGCCGCTTTGCCATTCAACCAGATCGGCGATGTTGTTTCGGTTGGTGTTGAACAGTACAAAGGCGAGGGTCATGGAAAAGCCGACCGAAGCGGCGTTGAGATAGATCGCCGCCATGGAGTGTGGCTGGAAGATGAACCAGAATTTTCCGACAATGTACACGACGGCGCTGAGAATCATTGTCTTTTTGCGGCCGAGTGACTTGTCTATGGGGACGGAAAGGAAGGAAGAGACGATCGACACAACCAGGTAGACCGCGAGAATCGGGGTTGCCGCAGCTGAACTGCCCAGCACATAGGTGGCATAGTAATTGATGCAGCTCATAATCAAAAGGTTCAATACGCCGTAGCAGATGATATACAGCATATTGATTACCCAGGCACGGCAGCCAAACAGCATTTTGAATGCCTCTGCGACACCAATGCGGGAATTATCCGCAGATTCCTGTTTTACCCGCTCGCGGGTGGTGAAATAATGCGCGAACCTGCCCAGTACGCATACCGCGCCCATAACGATGGCCGCATAGAAAAACGCGTTTTTGCCGGGATCGCCGGGGAGAATGTTGCCGCCTTCGTCCAAACCGCCGAACAGGTTAAGCAGCGGATACAGCGCAACAGCGCCGATTCCTGAGCCGATACAGCCGCCCAGATTTCGGTAGACATTGATCGAACGGCGGTCGGCGTCCAGCGTTGTCGCCAGCGCGCCCATGCTGTTATAGGGAATCGCGGCAAAGGTATTGAACAGCTCAAACAGGAAATAGACAGCGACAGCGATACCGAGCTTTAAGCCGTAACTGACATCAAAGCAGGTAAACATCAATACCACGGTGACAGCCCAGGGAACCGCGCACCACAGCGCAAAAGGACGGCAGGTTTCGCCGTTTTTAAACCGGTGGTTGACCGCCCAGTATCCGAGCAGGGGGTCGTTCACCGCATCCCAGACGATACCGATGGCGGTAATCATACCGGCGTGCAGGATCGAAATCCCCATGATGTTGGTCAAAAAGAAAAGATAAAACAGGTCCTTGAAATTAAATACGACATTGCTCGCTGTGGAGAAGGTGCAGAATCCCAGTTTCTCCAGCAGCCCGATGCGTGGAATGCCGCCCGACTGCGGCGCTTGCTTGCTCATACATTTTTCTCCTTTTCCGCGATTTTCAGCAGCCGCTCGCGCAGCAGCTTTTTAAATTTTTCCGGCTCGTCGTTCATCGGATTGTGGCCGGAATTTTCAAACCAGATCAGCTCTTTTTGGGGTGCCTCAATTTGATTGAAATAGTCCTCTACCAAAGCTGCAGGGGTATTCTGATCCAAACGCCCATCAAAAATGAAGTAGGGTACTTTGAAGTGAGTGCAGCTGGAAGGGAAATCGGTTGCGCCGACCTCAGGCCACATCTTTTCCAGCACGAATACATGTCCTTTCGCAATCCCCCAGAGATCAGCGGGAGAATACTCACCGGAAAAAAGCATCGGCAGGACGGTTGAGCGGAAATAACTGCGCTTTTTGGCGCTTTGGGAATAGCCGCCGTATTTCATCATGATCCGCCGCTGGACCATCATGCCTTTGTAGCCGCCCTTATAAACCCCCATGACTGGTGCCCCGAGTTCTTCCAGCGCATGCACGGCCTTGCTGTCACCGGCTTTTTGGGCCGCTTCCAGCGCGAACTTGTAGCTGAGCTGTTCATTCTTCGCGCCGTTGACAACCTGTCCGAAACCGACATAAGCGGCAATCTGGTCCGGGTGACGAAATGCAAGCCAGGTGCCAAGCTCGCTGCCCCAGCTGCCGCCGATAATAAAGATCTTGTCTTTGTGAAATTCCCGGCAGAGCCATTGAACCAGCTCGAAGGCATCTTCCACAAGGCGATCAATGGTCAGATCTTCGGCTTTTGCCCCCTTATAGGAACCGCCGCTGCCGCGCTGATCCCAACCAACGAGAGTAAAGCTGTCGGTGAGGTCGGCATGCGCAGTCATAATGCCGTGCCGGTTGCATACACCGGGCCCGCCGTGCAGGAAAAGCAGTACCGGTTTGGCAGCGTCCAGTGTTTTAACGTGAATTTTCTGCGGCAGTCCACCGAGGACCACCTTGCGCTTGTAGTCAATCATCTGGCAGCCTCCATCATTTATACGGAACTTTTTTTCAGTATATCACGTACAGGGGAAAAGGAGCAACGAAAAATACAGTATGCATATACAGCATGCGGCATGTGAAGCGAAGATATTTTGTGTATTTTGCCGTTGCGTCTTCTTCGATTTATGTTATATAATTAACAAAAGCGGCGTAAGCCGTCTTTTTGGTTTGTGAAAAGGTTAACGGAGGGCAAAAATGAGCAGATTGGAGTTCTATTCCACGAGCAGCTCCCAACGGGTCGTTGAGGGGCTGTACCGCGAGCTGGAACATCGGATTGTCGCGAGCCCGCCGGGATTGTGCCCGGTGGATCTCGCGGCATCCTTTTTAAAGCTCTGTCACGCGCAGACCTGCGGGAAATGCGTTCCCTGCCGAGTCGGCCTGCGGCAGCTTGAGCTGCTGCTGGAAGATGTGCTGAACGGCGATGCGACCGAAGAGACGATCGACCTGATTGAGCAGACCGCAAGGGTCATCAGCGACTCGGCGGATTGCGCCATAGGCTATAAAGCGGCTGATATGGTGCTTAAGGGGGTCACGGGCTTCCGCGAGGATTACGAGGAGCATGTGCGCCATGGCCGCTGCAGCTGCAATCTTGACCAGCCGGTTCCCTGCGTCGCGCAATGTCCGGCAGGAGTGGATATTCCGGGCTATATAGCGCTCGTCGGCGCGGGCCGGTATGCGGACGCTGTGCGGCTTATCCGCAAGGACAATCCCTTCCCGGGCGCATGCGGCCTTGTCTGCGAGCATCCCTGTGAGGCGCGCTGCCGCCGCAATATGATTGAAGGCGCAGTGAACATCCGCGGCCTCAAACGCTATGCGGTCGACCACGCGGGCATTGTCCCGGCGCCTGAATGCGCGGAACCGACCGGCAAGAAGGTTGCAATCGTCGGCGGTGGCCCTGGCGGACTGTCCGCAGCCTATTATCTGGCGCTGATGGGGCATGCGGTGACGGTTTTTGAACAGCGCAAGCAGCTTGGCGGTATGCTTCGTTACGGCATACCGAGTTACCGTCTGCCGCGTGAGGAACTGCAAAAGGACATTGATTGCATTCTTTCTACAGGTGTGCAGGTTCGCTGCGGCGTGGAAATCGGCACTGACATTTCTCTGGATGAGCTGTATCGCGACTATGATGCGATTTATATCTCGATCGGCGCGCACAACGACAAGAAGGTCGGCATCGAGGGAGAGGACGCGCGCGGCGTGGTCTCGGCAGTTGAGATGCTGCGTGCGATCGGCGACGGCACCATGCCGGACTTTACAGGCAAAAACGTGGCGGTTATCGGCGGCGGCAACGTCGCGATGGACTGCACCCGCTCGGCGATCCGGCTCGGCGCGAAAACGGTCAGCGTCGTTTATCGCCGCCGCCAGCAGGATATGACTGCGCTGGCTGAGGAAGTGGAAGGCGCGATTGCTGAAGGCGCCGAGCTGCTGACCATGAAAGCGCCGGTCCGCATTGAGGCGGATGAAAACGGCGACTGCGCGGCGCTTTGGGTACAACCCCAGCGAGTCGGGGCAATTGATCGTGCGGGACGGCCCACACCGGAGCCTGCGGACGCACCGGAACAGCGCGTGCCCGCGGACATCATCATTGTTGCAATTGGACAGGGAATCGAATATAAACATTTTGAAGCGTCCGGCGTTCCGGTACACCGCGGCGCCTTTGCCGCGCTGTCTTCAGGTGGCATTGAGAACAAGAAGGGCGTCTTTGCGGGCGGCGACTGTGTAACCGGGCCCGCAACGGTTATTAAGGCGATTGCGGCGGGCAAGGTTGCGGCCGCGAATATTGACGAATACCTTGGATTTGAACATATTATCGACGTGGACGTCGAAATTCCGGCGCCCGATCTTGACAAGCGTCCGTCCTGCGGAAGAAGTGAACTTGCAATGGAGAAATCCTTTGAACGCAAGGAAAACTTCAACTGCATCGAATGCGGCTTTACCGACGAAGAGGCAAAGCAGGAGGCTTCCCGCTGCCTGCGCTGCGATCACTTCGGTTACGGCATCTTCAAGGGAGGACGGAACAAACAATGGTAAATGCAATTATTGACAATATCCGGGTCTCGGTTCCCGAAAATACCAGCATCCTGCAGGCTGCCCGCAGCGTCGGTATCGCGATCCCGAGCCTTTGCTATTTAAAAGGGGTAAACGAGATCGGGGCCTGCCGCGTCTGTCTCGTGGAGGTCGAAGGGGTTGAAAAGCTGGTCGCCTCCTGCAACAACCCGCTGCGTGAAGGAATGGTGATTCACACCAACAGTCCGCGGGTTCGCCGTTCCCGCCGCACCAATGTTGAACTGCTGCTGTCGCAGCACAACTGCGACTGCCCTTATTGTGTGCGCAGCGGAAACTGTGAATTGCAGCGCCTGGCAAACGACCTTGGATTAAGCCATCTCAATTACCACAAAGATCTGCCGCACGCGAACTGGAACCAGAATTTTCCGCTTGTTCGGGATGCGAGCAAGTGCATCAAATGCATGCGCTGCGTGCAGGTTTGCGACAAAATCCAGAATCTGAAGGTGTGGGATGTTTCCAACACCGGTTCACGCACGACGGTCAACGTGTCCGGCAACCGCACGATCGAACAGGCGGATTGCTCGCTGTGCGGACAGTGCATTACCCATTGTCCGGTCGGCGCGCTGCGTGAGCGGGACGACAGCCAGAGGGCATTCGCGGCGCTGGCTGACCCGGATAAGATCACGGTCGTCCAGATTGCGCCGGCCGTGCGCGCGGCCTGGGGAGAATCGCTGGGGCTTCCCCGCGAGCAGGCGACGGTCAAGCGTCTGGTTGCCGCGCTGCGCCGGATGGGCTTTGATTACATTTTTGATACCAACTTTTCCGCCGACCTCACCATTATGGAGGAGGGCAGCGAGTTCATTGAAAAGCTGAAAAATCGGGAAAACGAGAAGTTCCCGATGTTCACTTCATGCTGTCCGGGCTGGGTGCGTTTCCTGAAATCTCAGTATCCGGACATGGTGCCGCAGCTGTCCAGCGCAAAGTCGCCGCAGCAAATGTTCGGCGCAGTGGCAAAGTCCTATTACGCAGAGCTGCTGGGCGTTGACCCCAAGCGAATTTATTCCGTTTCGGTAATGCCCTGTGTTGCGAAAAAGCATGAGTGCGACATTCCGGTCATGAATGATGCGGGCGCCGGACAGGACGTCGATCTTGTTTTGACGACCCGCGAGATCGACCGGATGATTCGCGCGGAACATATCGATGCAAACGCGCTTAAGGAAGAAGAATTTGATGCACCGCTCGGAACCGGAACCGGTGCAGCGGTAATTTTCGGTGCAACCGGCGGCGTAATGGAAGCAGCGCTGCGCTCGGCATATTATCTTGTGACAGGGCAGAATCCTGCGCCGGATGCATTTAAGGAAGTTCGCGGCGTTCCGGAGGGCTGGAAAGAGGCAAAATTCGATATTGCCGGAGCAACTGTACGCGTTGCGGTTGCAAGCGGTCTTGGGAATACCCGCCGTCTCATTGAAGCGATCCGTGCGGGCAAGGTGGAATATGAATTCGTGGAAATTATGGCTTGCCCGGGCGGCTGTGCGGGAGGCGGCGGACAGCCGATCCACGAAGGATGCGAGTTGGCTGCCACCCGCGGCGAAGTGCTTTACGGGCTGGACGAGGTCAACAATCTGCGCTTTTCGCACGAGAATCCCTCGGTACAGAAGCTTTATGCAGACTACCTAGGCGCGCCGCTGTCCCATCGTGCGCATGAGCTGCTGCACACAGATCACGAAGCATGGGAAATGCCGCTTTCCCCAATGATAAAAAAGGCGTAAAGTGGTTTAGTTTTCATTCAAGCAGAATCAAAAAGGAACACAGCCGGGGCTGTGTTCCTTTTTTGTTGCCGAGAACCAGCAGGACTAATTCGGTCTGAAAAGAAAGGTATTGCAATTTTAAAGCTGTCCTAACCCGAGCGTTTTATAGATTATCGGAAACGATTTCTCTTTCTGTTACCCGCTTTTTCTTTTCGGAGATTGAAAAAAATTTTAAATTCCATAAAACCACACAGGCTTTTGCGTGCTCTGTTAAGCAAAGAGGAGAAATCCTTCAAAAAAAGAAAGAGGAAAAACTATGAAACGAAAATCAAATCTGCGGATTGCTTTTTGTCTTGCTGCAGCACTATCTTTACTGGTCGGATGCGGATCAGGCGGAAAATTAAAAGAAGTGAAACTGCCGGATTCCATGACCGTGACAGTTGGGGACGTCGTGCCGGTTCCCTACGAGCTTGTCTATGACGGCGCGCAGGCGGAAAACCAAGAAGAACCTTCCTTCAGCTGGTCCAGCAGCGATCTGTCGATCGCCGCTGTGGATGCGGACGGCAACCTGACTGCCATAGCCGAGGGAAACTGCACCGTGCAGCTGACAGGGCCGGACGAGATCAGCGCGTCGGTTAAAGTCACGGTAAATGCCGCGGCGCCGAAAAATCCGCTGGTCGTGCAGAGCGCCGAAATGATTG